>NZ_JBFUDR010000331.1:0-6332 GCF_056404615.1 Massilia sp. P2_C2
GCCACGCTGGTCGCCGATCACGAGTGCCACGATGACGCCGGCATACGTCCGGCCGGCGAGCGCAGCCTGGATGCGCGCCCGCAGCGCCGCCCGCACCCGCTCCACGATCACGCCCGGACTCGGCACGAACGCGTCCAGCAGCCGGTTGTCATCGCCGGCGCGGACGTAGCCGGTTGCGCGTACGCCCTGCTCCAGCAGCCAGACCTCGTAATCGAAGCCGCCCGGGTTCGCGTTGCCGTGCGGCCGCTGCAACCGCATCGTGAACTGCCAGCGCTGCCCCGGCTGGACGTCCCCGACGGCCTGGCGCGCGCCATGCAGGCCGGCGTACCACGACAGGGCCACGTGCGGCGGCACGCGCACGGCGGCGTCGAGCGTCCGCTCCACGTGAAAATCGAAGCGTACGCCCTGGTCGAAGCGGTAAGGCAGGGTCTCGACGACGCCCACAATGCGCAGGTCGTGGCCTTCGTGGCGAGGATCAAGCGCTGGTGCCAGCGTCACCTGGGCCAGCAGCGCGGCCCAGGCGAAGCCGGCCAGCAGGCCGGCAATGGCGCTCGTGGCGATGCGTGTGGCTGGGTACCGGATCGCGCGTGCGCGTGCGCGTACGCATGCGCAGGCCAGCAGGAGGAGCGCAGCGATGGCGAAGCACGCTGCGATACGTTGTGTGGACGGCAGTGTTGCGGCGGCCTGCAGGCAGCTCACGCCGCTGACGAAGCCCAGGATGAAGCTGCGCATGGCGATCGGTCGACGGGTTACCCTGGGCCGCGTTCAGGCTGGCCGGCGGCGCGCCCGGGCGTCGTTGTGGTTCACGCGCGCGTCGACGGCTCGACCTGCCCTGTGGCGCCGCCGTCCGCCAGCGCCACGCGCTCTGCCTCGGCATGGCGCATCAGCTGCCACGTGCTGCGTCGCTGGATTACCTCCGGTTTGGAAGAACGGCCGAACATCCCCGTCGCCACCTGCAGCGTCGCGGCCGGCAGCGTACTGCCGCGCGGGAACCAGCGGGTGCCGTCAAGCGCATGCGTGTCCCCACAGCGCCACCAACCGCTCGCGGGACAAAGCTCGCCGGTCCGCACGCTCGCGCCCGGCGCCACTGCCCGCACGGCATCGGCCGGCATCTCGTCGACAGTCGTGACCGGCCCCGGCGCGGCGAGTGCGACCAGCGCCGGTGTCCGCGGACGCAGCCGTTTGTCGACCAGCTTCCACGTCGTCGGCCGATCGGGTTCGATGCTCGGCTGCAGGCCGCGCAACTTCTGCCACAGCGTCTGGCCCGGCAGCAGCAGCGCCTGCGGCATCCGGTCGCCCTTGCGGATCCACTGCAAGGCGCCCCCCTGCACCTCGACGCCGGCGCCGCCCTCGCGGCATTTCCACCAGCCGGACTGCGGGCAGATTTCACCGGCGGTGGCCAGCGCGCCCAGCTTCGGACCCGGCGGTTCGGGAGGCGGATCGGATGGCGGCGGCGGACCGGACTTACGCAGGCGGATACTGGACGAGATGCTGTCCCACAGGGCCAGGACGGCGTCTTCGTGCAAACTCGTATCGACCGGCTTGCCGCTCGGACGCACACTGATCCCGCCTTGTAGTTCCAGCGACAGAAACGGATGCAGCGGGTCGTCATGCACACCTTGCGTCTCCCACATGAAGCCATACGTCGTCGCAAAGTTAAGCTCGCGGATGCGTTCAAGGACTTCTTCACCGTCGATGCCATTGATACTTCGCTTACCTATCCGTAGCTTGGTCACACGCAGTAACTCGTCGGCTCCCGTTTCAGTATCCATTTCAGCAAAGCGCGTTAGCAGGCTACGATCTCTGTCGCCCCCGGGCAGACTGGCTAGTGCAAGCGCCACATCAGGGTGCTCCAGAAACCCCACATGCATTGCGATGTGTTCTGTTTTATGGGCAGGCAACGGCTCGGTGAAAATGGCACGAGCAATGCAGAAGCCTGGCACGGACGGAATTTCGCTTTCCTCGCGCAATCGTAACCGCGCCAATAGACCTTCCGCTTTTTGCGCATCGGACATATCAGCATACTGCATGAAGAGCGAGAAGCTCACGCTTCCCAGATGGGCGTACGCCTCGACCGAAACCCATTCGTCATCGACACGGCGGCTCCCTTCCATCGAGTAGCTGCGGGTGCGGCCATGTATGAGTAGACGCCCGGTCATGCCCGGCACCCGAAGGTCACGTGCCACGAGCATGCCCCCCCCCTTGGCAGCAGCGGATGTGGCTACGGCGGCGATCTCGGCTTCGCGCGAAGCGACTCGCTTGTGAAAAACTGCCTCGACTTCTTCGACGGAATCAATATCAAATCCGTCGATCATCTCTCGTGACAGAATCACTTCCGCCTGAGATGGTATGTCGACCAAGAAGCGTCCGACGCATACCGTCTTCATCTTTTCCGTCATTTTCGCCACCTCGGATCTGTCCCGTATGCTGCGGACTTGACCAGCAGCCCAGGTTCCGGCACAGGCCAGCGCTGCCAGCAAAACGATGAGCTGCCCCCATCTGCGCTTCCCCATCCGCGTCATGGCATCTTCTGTACGAGCTTGACGATAAGATGATGGGTCAACAATAAGTTTGCTTCATAGTTGTATGCCCCCTGGTGATCAAAACCACGGATATCGAACATTTGCACGACTTTCCCGCGTGGACCAGCCCCTGATTGATGAGAAACCGTGCCGTCTCCTGCCACATCCTGGCGGGCCGGAACAAAATGCAGGTCGGTACGATCCTCTACGCGCACGTGGCGACCACCTGTCGATCCATAGCCCCCCTGTACGGCATTACGGAGGTTGGCCTCAGTGAACACCGCGCCAGCACCGGGGTCACGCGCTACCCACCTGACCGATCCAAACGACATATGATCAGGATCGGCACCATAAAAGACATAACTGTTTGGATGATAGTAGTCGCCCAAGATTTCACGATGAAATTTCTCAGCACTATCGATCGCAGCCATAATGGCGCGCTCAACTTTCTTCAGATCGCCGCACTGCTTCCCTGCTGGGTCAGCCAACCGAGGGTCGACGAGCCGATACCAGGATTTCATATCCCGGTATAGATCGTATGGATTGCCGGTCGGTAGATGCGCCACATCGCGAGGAATATCTTTATTGTTTACCCGACTGACCAGACAAACATGCAACCACGGTTGCGGATACAAATGATTCGGTAGCAGTTGCAACGCTCCGGGTGATGTTGCCATGACCGGCATCGTGGATGCCGGCTGCTCACCGAGAATTTCGGCCACGTACTCGGCTTTCTGGTTATCGACTCCACCATTTGATGGACTCCATTTTTCAGTACCACAGGCGATACGTCGATAACAGGCTGGCGCACCGAGTGCAGGCATCGCGCCATGGATGACGCCAAGAATTTTGTCGGGAATTTGCTTCGTAGCGGCCCGGGCGACGAGCCCGCCCATCGAATGCGTAACCAGGATCACATTGCTGCAACTGCGTTTTCGACTGCTCCAGAAATCGATAATGCTTTCGACGCGCTGGCGCAATCGCTTCGCTGAGTCTTCACAGGACTCCAGCCAGTTGTAGCCGCATGCATAAACAGGATAGTAGTAAGCCGCGTGTTTCTCCAGTTCCGGCTCAGTGATTTTGTCAATCGTACGGACGCCCCATTTGACAGGATCGCAGCCCATCACGTCTTTCCAGTGACGACATATCACCCGAACGTTTTCGAGTGGATCCATCTCGAATGTATGGTTCAGGCCGACATGCAACCCGTACAGCAGTAGGCCATAAGAATCCCAGTGCACTTCACCCCACCAACGTTGGCGCACCTCGGCCTCGGTCGTACCATAATTACGCGCATCCAGCGGCAGGTGGATTTCGCCACGGTTATCGACCTCCACAGAATTTGCGTTCAAAATCAGCTGGCGCACTGCGGGATCGCGCCCTTTCCACAGCCGTGCCGTAAAAATACCCTGAACAGCCCCATTCGGCGCCCGCCACGCCGGCTCCCCCGGATCCAGCACCTCGTTCGCCCGCTTCGCCGGACTGGTCGCCGCCCGCAGATTGCTCCCCATGATCCCGGGCACGACGATGACGGGAATGACCTTCGACGGCGGCAAGGTGAACAGGCCGCGGGTCGTGAACGACGTCGGGGTCAGGACGGTACGGCCAGTCCAGCTGCCGTCCGGCTGCGGGACGAGGTTGGGCAAGGGGCGGGTCGGGTCTGCCATGCGCGCTCCGTGTAGGTGGGTGGGCCCGGTCAATGGGCCGGGTTATCGTCGGGTAGGAAGGCCATGTCGACGTCGCCGATCATTTCGCCGATAAGCAATGACGTGCGGCCCTGGGCATCGGTGCGGCCGGTGACGGTGCGGCCGCATTCGAACGTCGCCTTGTAGCGCTGGTTCGGCACCGGCTTGCCGGTCTGCTGGTGCCGCAGCACCACGTATTCGTCCGTGTGCAGGTGCGACGTCGGCATGCGCACGCCCTCGGGTGCGCCGCCGCCGGGGCCCAGGTAGTCGAATTCAGCACCCTTGAACACCTGGTGGCCGCTGGTCTGCTGCGTGACCGTGCCGTCGGCCCAGTCGGTCTGCGCACCCGGCGCGATGATCTTCACGGCCGGCGCTTCCAGCTCGATGCGCTCGGCGGCGATCAGACTGATGCGGCCCGCGGACTTGATCTGGATATTCCCGACGTGCGTGTGCACGACGATGTCGCCCCGGCCCGCGACCAGGCGCACGCCCAGTTCATGGGCGAACATGGAGAGACGGCGTGCCGCGCGCACGAAGATGTTCTTGCCGGCGGCGAGCTCGGCGTCGCCCGCGCTGACGACGTCCACCTTGCCGCTCGCGCCCAGTGCGAGGTTGTCGTTGCTGGCCATGATGACGCCGTTCGGTGCCGTCGCGGCCAGGATCGGTTCGCCGCCGCCGGCCGCCCCTTCCGCGACATTGCCGCCTGCATGCCAGCGTTTCAGCTTGTCGACCAGGGCGGCGAGGCGCTGGCCCGTCGGTTCGTCGTCCGTATGGACCGCGGCCAGCTTGCCCACTTCGTCGAGGATGCCCTGCATGACGTCGGCCAGGCCGACCAGGCCCAGACGGTCGAGCTGGCTGCCTTCCGCCTGCGGGCTCGCTTCCGCGCTGATCAGGACGCCCTGCCCGCCGCGCACGGCCACCGTCAGGTCGCTGCGCAGCTCGGCGCCTTCGCCGCGCGGCATGCCGCTGCCGTCGGCGCGCGGGCGCGTCAGCCAGCCCAGGTTCAGCTCGGAGGCGCCGTGGTCGCTCGCCAGCTGCGCGCTGATCTCGCCGCGCGTGTCGTCGAAGCGCAGCTGGTTGCCGCGCGCACCCTGGATCTCGTGCGTGCGCGTGCCGGACACGTAGCGGTTGCCCGGCAGGTCGCCCGTCCGGCTGAACGCGGGCGGCGCCGTGCGCTGGTTGTACAGCTGGGCGATGATGATGGGCCGGTCCGGGTCGCCGCCGAGGAAGGCCACCAGCACTTCGCTGCCCACGCGCGGCAACGCCAGCGCACCGGACTGCTGCTGGCTGCCGCTGCCGTTGCCGGCCCAGTTCGATGCCACGCGTACCCAGGCCGAATCGGCCGGCGAGTCGGACGCGCCGGCGCCGTGCGCATGGCGGTGGTCGGCCGCGCGCATCCCGGGGAAGCGGATCTTCACGCGGCCCAGCGCGTCGCAATGGACGTCCTCGCCGGCCGGGCCCACGACGATGGCGCTCTGCAGCTGCGGGTGCGGCAGGTCCGTGCGCGGGTCGTAGGCGGGAACGATCGGAATGCCGCGCCGCACGGCGGAAAAGCTGACGCGCACGCGCGCCTGGCCGTCACCCGCGCGCGGGGACGGCAGAGGCCCCGGCGCCACGTCCCCGAGCAGACGCGCCGCATGGCGGTCGAGGTCACGCGGCAGGTTGTTGTCGGCGACGACGTGCAGCTCGGTGATGACGAAATCGCGTTCCGCCACGGGGTGGGCGTCGATTTCCGGATGGCCTGCGAGCGAAAAATACTGGCCGGCGCAGAAGTCGCGCACGCTGCCCTCGCCCTGGAAGCACTTCGATTCGAATTCGTGCCGGCTCATGCGCACATGGCCCAGGCGCCAGTGGTCCTCGACGTCGTTGCCGGCATGCGGCATCTCGATCAGGTAGTCGTCGAGCGACGCCGCCAGCGCGTTGCCGCTCGGGCCCTGGTCGGCATTGCTGCGCGCGGTGGCCGTCATGAACTGCGCGGCCGCCGGGTTCTTGTAGTCCCAGCTGTAGCGCGTGGCGACGCCCGGCTGCAGGCGGCGCGCGGCGCGCCACGACGTGATGGTGTCGCGGCCGTCCGCCATGCTGTCGCGGTGGTAGCGCACGCTGCCGGCCGCGTTCTGCGCCAGGC
>NZ_JBFUDR010000332.1:0-6260 GCF_056404615.1 Massilia sp. P2_C2
GCGCCACGGTGCCCTGTGCGGACTTGCCGCGCGCGGCGCCACGGTGCCCTGTGCGGACTTGCCGCGCGCGGCGCGCACGTCGGCGGGCTCGATGCCATGGTCCATCGCGTTGCGCACGAGGTGGGTGAGCGGGTCGCCGATCTTTTCGACGACGGTCTTGTCCAGCTCCGTGTCCTCGCCGCCGACGTCCAGCCGGATGTCCTTGCCCAGTTCGCGCGCCACGTCGTGCACGACGCGCTGGAAGCGGTTGAACGTGGCGCCGATCTTCACCATGCGCAGCTGCAGCGCGCTGTCGCGCACTTCCTCGACGAGGCCCGACAGGGTGGACGTGCATTCGAGCAGCTCGGCGTTGTGCGCGCGCCGCGCGACGAGGTTGGCGCTGGCGCCGGCGATGATCAGTTCGCCGACGAGGTTGATCAGGCGGTCCAGCTTGTCCGCGTCGACGCGCACGGAGCGGCTTTCCTGCTGTACCCTGGCTTCCGGCGCCTGGCGCTGTCTGGCCAGCGCCGCTTCGACGACGGGGGCGCGCACGGCGCCCTGGCCGACGAGGATCTCGCCGATCGGCTGGACGGGCGCGGTGGCCGTGGCCTGCGCCGCCAGTGCCAGCTCCAGTTCGTGCGCGGTGACGCTGCCGCAGCGCACGAGCATCTGGCCGAGCCGCTCGCGCTGTTCGGGCAGCTCGTCCAGCCAGGCCACGTATTCGGCGATGCGGTTCTCGGGCGGCAGGATGCGGATCTGGCAGTCCTCGCGCACGAAGTCGAACACGCTGTCGATGGTGGCCTTGTCGGCGCTGCTGGCGAACCCGATCTCGAAGCCGAGATAGCACGACTCCGGGTCGAATGCGTCCGCATCCGGCAGATCGTCCGCGAGCGTCGCGATGCCGGTGATCGTGCCCAGCTGGCCCAGGTAGCGGATGAAGGACAGCGGGTCCATGCCGTTGCGCAGCACGTCGCGGCCGAAACGCAGCGAGATATGCCAGTGGCCGTCGCCCGCGTCCGCAGGCCCGGCGACCTTGACGCCGCAAGCGGGCGCCGGGGCCGGACCGTCCAGGTAGGCTTGCAGCGCGGCGACGAGCGGTGCGCCCGCAGCCGCGAGGCCGGCATTGCCGTCCAGCGTGCCGCTTTCGACCGCGTCGACGAGGGCACCGATATGGTCGCGGCAGGCGAGCAGCAGCGCCACCAGTTCGTCGGTGACGTCGCCGTCGCCGTCGCGCACCTTGTCCAGCACGCTCTCGGCCACGTGCGTGAATTCGACGACGGGATCGAGGCCGAACATGCCGGCCGATCCCTTGATCGTGTGGGCCGCGCGGAAGATCGCGTTGACGGCGTCGACGCCGTCGCGCGTGACCGCCAGCAGCGCGGTTTCCATCTGCTCGAGCAGTTCGCGGCTTTCGGCGATGAAGGTGACGGTCACCTGGTCGATGTCGATGCTCATGCGGATTCTCCTTCGCCCGTCAGGCCGAGCAGCGTGAAAGCGTCGCGCACGGCGGGACTGGGGCCCCGCAGTTCGAGTCGCTTGCCGAGCCGCGCGGCTTCGCGCCGCGCCACCAGCAGCAGCTGCGCGCCGGCGCTGTCGAATTCCGTGACGTTGGCCAGGTCGAGCGCGGGCGCGTCGTGGGTGCGCACGGTGTCCAGCAGCGCGGGTTTCAGCTCCGCGGCACGGTAGATCGTCATCTCGCCTTCGACCGCCAGGCATGCGGCGGCCCCTTGGCTCGTATCGCCAATATTCATGGGTTGCTCCGGGAAAGGCCGGCCGGCGCCGGCCGGGGTGTCAGGACAGGGTCAGCTTCTGGACGGCGGCGAGGAGGGCTTCGGGCTTGAACGGCTTGACCATCCAGGCGCGCGCGCCGGCCGCCTTGCCCTGTTCCTTCTTGTCTTCCTGCGATTCCGTCGTCAGCATCAGCACGGGCGTGAACTTGTAGGCCGGTCGGGTCTTCAGTTCGCGCACGAACGAGATGCCGTCCATGTTCGGCATGTTGACGTCGCTGATGATCAGGTTGACCTTCTGGCCGGTCAGCTTGGCCAGCGCGTCGCGGCCGTCGCAGCCTTCGATGACGTCGTAACCGGCCTGCTTCAGTGCGAGGCCGACGACCTGGCGGATCGAGCTCGAATCGTCCACCACCATGATGGTTTTTGCCATGGCTACTCCTAGAAAAATGTGATCTCTTCGGCCAGCTGCGGAGCCGGTTTGCTGTTGCGCTTGTGGAGCTGGCGTTCCTCGGCCATCGCATACGTGCTTTCCAGTTCGGCCAGCAGGCCGCGCGCGTCGAGCGGGGGCAGGGCGGCGCCGGCGGCACCTGGCGCCTGTTCGTCCAGCCAGCCGGGCAGGCGGGCGATGTTCTGGCGCACGTGCGCGAGGATCTGGCTGACGCGGTCCTGGAATTGCAGCTGCACGAGCGCTGCCGCGACCTCGGCCTGGATGCCGGTGCTTTCGCGCTGCAGCAGGTCGGACGACTGCACGAGTGCATCCGTCACGCCGCGCAGCGAGCCGAGCACGTTGCCGATCTTTTGTTCGGACGCCTGCACGGCACGCGTTTCCTCGCGCATCGACTCGCCGGCCGCGCGGCACGTGGCGTCGATCGCGGCGCTGATGCGGCCGACCTGTTCGGCGATGTGCTTGCCGGCGYCGGCCGAGCGGTTCGACAGCATGCGCACCTCGTTCGCGACGACGGCGAATCCGCGCCCGGCCTCGCCGGCGCGCGCCGCCTCGATGGCCGCGTTCAGCGCCAGAAGATTGGTCTGCCAGGCGATGCTGGCCACGTCTGCGGCCATCTTCTGCAGGTGCGCGGTGACTTCCTGCAGGCCTTCGATCTTGCCCAGCATCTGCTGCTTGCTGGCGGCGGCGCCGGCCAGCATGTCGAGCAGCGAACGCAGTTCCTGTTCGCTGGCGGCGAATGCGTCGACGATGCTGTCGCCATTACGGGCCCTGCCGGATGCGTCGAGCGCCTGGCCGAGCCGGGTGACGATGCCGGAAAAACGTTCGACCAGCGCCACGACGGCCGCCTCCATCTGGTCGCGCGAGGCGTCGATGTGCGACGTCCACACGTCGGCCACGTCGGCGCCGAACGCGCGGCGGCTGGCCAGATAGTCGTCGGCCGTGGTGCGGTTGCCGGGCTCTGCCGGCGCGCGCATGGTGGCGATCGCGCCGGCGCCCAGCAGTGCGGCGGCGAACAACCAGCCATGCCACTGCCAGCCGGCCAGCGGGACGATGATGCAGGCCGCGGCCACGGCCACGATCAGCGGGGAGCAGGTTTGCAGGGGGCGTAGTCGCGACACGCGGCGCTCCGTCGGGTTATCGATGTTCGGGTGATTCGGTGCCGGAACGGCTAGTTCGGCATATCGTATTTGCGGTATTTACTTTCCGCATGGGAATAAATGATTGCAGACCGACTTGCTGTAACGCAAGCTTTTTGAGCGGAAATGTTGCAGTGCGAGGCGAATACAACACAACGTTGGGCGAACGCTAACATATTGTTGCAAAAGGGTTTTATGCACGCTGCAAGCCGGTATGCGGATTCGATGACGGCGCCAGCTGGCCGAGTTATTGTTCAATTATTTGATAAATGTATGCATGATGGATTCTGTCATTCCTGGCCGGCGGGACAAGCGGTGCGGGCGCTGCCTTCGGCCATGCCGAGGCGAGGCACCGGAATTTCCGGATTGCGGGAGTGGGACGCGGAGGGTACGATCGGTTGCGGATGGGCGGTGCTACATGCCCGGGATCGCAGTGCCGTTGATGTCAGGGGACGAGATGCTACACGCCTTGCTCGCGACGATAGGCGGTCTGGCCATGCTGGCCAGTATCGCGGCAAAGTTCGTCGGGCCGCCCGCCGCCACGGAGGTGGACGACGGCGCGGCCCGGGGGGATGCGGAGGGGGCGGGGCCGGTCAGCGCTTCAGCTGCGACAGGTCGCGCACGGCGCCGCGGTCGGCCGACGTGGTCAGCGCCGCGTATGCGCGCAGCGCCTGCGAGACGGCGCGTTCGCGGTTGACGGGCTGCCAGGCGGCGTCGCCGCGTGCTTCCATCGCGGCGCGGCGGCTGGCCAGTTCATCGGCCGACACGCGCAGGTTGATGGTGCGGTTCGGGATGTCGATGTCGATCGTGTCGCCTTCCTCGACGAGGCCGATCGCGCCGCCTTCCGCCGCTTCCGGCGAGGCGTGGCCGATCACGAGGCCGGACGAGCCGCCCGAGAAGCGGCCGTCGGTGAACAGCGCGCATGCCTTGCCGAGACCCTTCGACTTGATGTACGACGTCGGGTACAGCATCTCCTGCATGCCCGGGCCGCCTTTCGGGCCTTCGTAGCGGATGATGACGACGTCGCCCGCATGGACGGTGTCGCCAAGGATGCCTTCGACCGCGGCGTCCTGGCTTTCGAACACGCGCGCCTTGCCCGAGAACTTCAGGATGCTCTCGTCCACGCCGGCCGTCTTCACGATGCAGCCTTTTTCGGCGATGTTCCCGTACAGGACCGCGAGGCCGCCGTCCTGCGAATAGGCGTGGGCGCGGTCGCGGATGCAGCCTTCGGCACGATCCAGGTCGGCCGTCTCGAAGCGCTCGGCCTGCGAGAATGCGACCTGCGTCGCCACGCCGCCCGGCGCGGCGCGGAACAGCGTGTGCACGGCCTGGTCGTCGCTACGTTTGATGTCGTATTTCTCGATCGCCTCGCCCAGCGTCGGCGAGTGCACGGTCGGCAGCGACGTGTCCAGCAGGCCGGCACGCGCCAGTTCGCCGAGGATGGCGATGATGCCGCCGGCGCGGTGCACGTCCTCGATGTGGTATTTGTTCGTCATCGGCGCGACCTTGCACAGGCAGGGCACGTTGCGCGAGATGCGGTCGATGTCGGCCATCGTGAATTCGACGCCCGCCTCGTGCGCGGCGGCCAGCAGGTGCAGCACGGTGTTCGTGGAACCGCCCATCGAGACGTCCAGCGCCATGGCGTTTTCGAACGCGGTCTTGGTGGCGATGTTGCGCGGGAGGATCGTGTAGTCGTCGCCTTCGTAGTGGCGCTTGGCGAGGTCGACGATCAGGCGGCCGGCGCGCAGGAACAGTTCCTTGCGGTCGGCGTGCGTCGCGACGATCGTGCCGTTACCCGGCAGCGACAGGCCCAGTGCCTCGGTCAGGCAGTTCATCGAGTTCGCCGTGAACATGCCGGAGCAGGAACCGCAGGTGGGGCAGGCCGAGCGCTCGACTTCCGCCACGTCGGCGTCGGAGATCTTCGAATCGCCGGCCTGGATCATCGCGTCCACGAGGTCCAGCTTGATGATCTTCTTGTCGTTGTTGACGACCTTCAGCACCTTGCCCGCTTCCATCGGGCCGCCCGACACGAACACGGTCGGGATGTTGATGCGCATGGCGGCCATCAGCATGCCCGGGGTGATCTTGTCGCAGTTCGAGATGCAGACCATGGCGTCGGCGCAGTGGGCATTGACCATGTATTCGACGGAGTCGGCGATCAGGTCGCGCGACGGCAGCGAGTACAGCATGCCGCCGTGGCCCATCGCGATGCCGTCGTCGACGGCGATGGTGTTGAATTCCTTGGCGACGCCGCCCGCCGCCTCGATCTCGCGCGCGACCAGCTGGCCCAGATCCTTCAGGTGCACGTGGCCCGGCACGAACTGGGTGAACGAGTTGACGACGGCGATGATCGGTTTTTCGAAGTCGCCGTCCTTCATGCCGGTCGCGCGCCACAGGGCGCGCGCACCCGCCATGTTGCGGCCTTGGGTCGTGGTATGGGAACGGTAAGTCGGCATGTTGTTGTCTCCTTGTGGACGGCGAACGGATGAGGACAAATAAGAACCTTAGAGTGCCGTGCTGGCGGCAAGTTGTCCAATATATGATTTGGTGGTCTGTGATACGTATTTCGTATCAGTAACCATGAAACAAAAAAGCAGCCGAAGCTGCCTTTTGTGTGATGCCGGCATTTGGTGGGCTCGGGGAGCCCACCCTACGGCCGGATGATACCGTAGGGTGGGCACCCCGTGCCCACCATGCGCATTTACCACCACATGCCGTAGATGGTGGCCAGCACCACGCAGATGACGGCCGAGCCGAGGGCGAACGCGCCGTCGACCTTGAACAGCCTGGTGTCGACGATCAGCGCCTTGACCTTGCCGCGGGCGAATACGGTGCTCAGCAGGACCATGCCGGCGACGACCAGCCAGAACACGATGAACATGCGGTCCAGGAACGGGATCTCGTAGACGCCCGAACCATTGTCGTGGGCGAAGCCGATCGGCGCGAGCACCGACAGGTCCACCATCC
>NZ_JBFUDR010000333.1:0-6199 GCF_056404615.1 Massilia sp. P2_C2
ATACGGAGCGGAACARGCCGGGGTTGCGCAGCGCCAGCATCAGCGCGCCGTGGCCGCCCATCGAGTGGCCGCAGATRCCCACGCGCGCCGGATCGGCCGGCAAGACGTCCAGYACCAGGTCGCGCAGTTCGAGGATATGGCTGTAYATGCGGTAGTGGGCCGACCAGGGTTCCTGGGTGGCGTCCACGTAGAAGCCGGCGCCCACGCCGAAGTCCCAGTCGTCCGTCTCGCCGGGCACGCCCGCGCCGCGCGGGCTCGTGTCCGGGGCGACCAGGATCAGGCCCTCCTGCGCCGCCACGCGCTGGGCGCCGGCCTTGATCATGAAGGTTTCTTCGGTGCAGGTCAGGCCGGCAAGGTAGAACACCACGGGCAGGCGCTTGCCCTGCGCGCCGGGCGGCAGGTAGACGGAAAACCGCATCGACAATCCGATGGCGGCGGAATCGTAACGATAGAAACGCTGCACGCCGCCGAAACAGGCGTGTTCGCTGAGAAGTTCGGGCATGGCTCGGTCTTTGTGAGTTGATTAATAAACACAAGTATGCCCGGTCCGGCCGCCAGGTGCATCCCGCTTCAGATCATGCCCAGCGCGCCGAGGACCGCCCCGGCGGCGAGCAGCCACAGCAGGTGGATGCGCGTGCGCCAGATGACGAGGCCGCTGACGACGGCCGTGAACCACAGCGGCCAGTGCGCCCTCGCGTCGCCGCCCACCGAACTGGCCATGATCCACGCCGTCGACAGCAGCAGCGCGATCACGATGGGCGCCATGCCCTGCTTGAACGCGCGCACGGCGCGCAGGTCGCGGTTGCGGTGGCCCCAGCGCGCCGCGGCATACGTGATGACGGTGGACGGGGTCATGATGCCGACCATCGTCACGACCACGCCGAACAGCGCCGCGCCCGTGCTGCCGGCGTTCATGCCCACCTGCCAGCCCATCAGGGCGACGAACAAGACGTTCGGTCCCGGCGCCGCCTGGGCGAGGGCGATAGCCTGGTTGAACTGTTCCTGCGTCAGCCAGTGGTGCTGGTCGACGAGGAAGCGGTGCATCTCGGACGACGTCGAAATGGCGCCGCCGACCGACATCAGCGACAGCGTCAGGAAATGCACGAACAGGTTGAGCCAGTCGGCCCAGTCGAGGGTGAGGTGCAGGGGCGCGGTCATGCTTTCAGGCGGCGGTAGGTGAGGACGCAGGATAGACCGCCCAGCCCGAACAGGACCCAGGCGAGCGGGCACTTGAGCAGCGCCACGAGGATGAAGCCGGCCGCGCTGAGCGCGCTGCACCACGGCAGCGGTAACGGGTTCTTCTTCAGCGCGCCCGCCAGGCGCAGGCCGGCCGCGCCGATCAGGCCGGCGCAGACGGCGGCCATGCCGCGCAACGCGCCCGCGACCAGGGGACTGTCGGCGAAGCGGGCATGCAGCACCGCGAGGATGAGGACCAGCACGAGCGGCACCGCCAGCAGTCCGGCCAGCGCCGCCAGCGCGCCCGGCACGCCGAAATAGCGGCCGCCGATCATCAGCGACAGGTTGACCACGTTCGGCCCGGGCATGATTTGGGCGACGGCCCAGTCCTCGATGAATTCTTCCTGGGTCAGCCAGCGCTTGCGGTCGACCATCTCGCGCTGGATGACGGCGAGCACGCCGCCGAAGCCCTGCAGGGCCAGCAGCGTGAACGAGACGAACAGATCAGTGAGCGAGCGGGGGCGGGGATGGTCGGCAAGGTCGGGCGGCGCGGAGTTCATCCGAGGATTATCGCCGCGCCGCCCGGTTCATGTCCATGCGTGCCGGTATCCATCGTCGTGGGCCATGGATCAGCCGCCGCCGATCCCCCGCATCACGCGTCCGGTCCCTTCGCATTCGGGACAGATCTTGCCGTCGGCCAACTTGCCGCTGCCGCCGCAGGTTTCGCACAGGTCTTCACCGGCGCCCGGGGTGCCGGGTTCCGCTTCGTCGCCGGGTTTCATGTCGGGATCGGGCATTGCGCTCATGGCGTCCTCGTGATCGGTTGGGTGAAGGACCATTCTAGGTGCAGCGGGTTTTGCGGGGCGCACGAGAAATTTAATGGTAAATATTCTTGACTTTGGCCAAAGCTGGGAAATACTCGTTATGGGCAATCCCATCATTTCAATCCATCAAGGTCAGGAACTGCGATGAATCAAGACACCCTCGAGCTCGAAGACGGCCAGGCGACCGTCTCTTACCAGCGGCGCGATGCGAACCAGCGCGACGTCGTCGACCTGGGCATTGCCCTGCAGCAGCGCAGCAATACGATGTCGGCCGTGGAATATCTGCGTTCGCAAAACGTCGGCAACGACGTCATCGAACGGGTCCTCACGGAGCCGGGCCGGCGGCGCTCATGGTGTCTTTGAGTCTCCATGCACACGGCGTGTCCGACGATCGTAAACCATTGATTTTGTGAAGGTTGGCTTATTGCCCATGCATTGGGCAATTTGTTGAAACCCGCATTCCTGCTTGGTCTTGCAGTGTCAAGAGGGTGCTTTTCCACAACCTTATTCACAGTTTTTGTGGATATCTGACGTGGTTTTGCCACACCGACAACGTCGTGTCGGCCTGCTGGGCTTGCGCGGACTTGCATTAAGATACTGGACAAATGTACAGTTGAGCATCAACGCTCAACCATCATGTCCGCCACCGCAACCGCCATCTCCAGTCCAGCTTCCAGTCCATCCACCGCTGCCGATCCGTTCGCCGGCCTGAATCCCGAACAGCGTGCCGCCGTCGAGCATGACGTGGGCGCGGAGCGGGTGCGCCCGCTGCTCGTCGTGGCCGGTGCCGGCTCGGGCAAGACGAATACGCTGGCGCATCGCGTGGCCAGGTTGATCCTGGCCGGCGCCGACCCGCAGCGCATCCTGCTGCTGACCTTTTCGCGCCGCGCTGCCGCCGAGATGGGCCAGCGCGCGGCCGGCGTGCTGCAGCGCGTGCTCGGGACCAGGACGACGGCCGTCGCCAGCCTCCCATGGGCCGGCACCTTCCACAGCATCGGCGCGCGCCTGCTGCGCGAGTACGCGGGCCGGATCGGCCTGGAGGCGTCGTTCACGATCCACGACCGCGCCGATTCCGAGGATTTGATGGGCCTCGTCCGGCAGGAGATCGGCCTGGGTGCCGCGGCCGGCCAGAAGCGTTTTCCGCTGAAGGGCACGTGCCTGGCAATCTATTCGCGCGTCGTCAACAGCCGCGACCCGCTGGCGGACGTGCTGCAGTCTACGTTCCCGTGGTGCGGCGAGTGGGAAGAACAGCTCAAGCGGCTGTTCGGCGCCTATGTCGACGCCAAGCAGGAGCAGAACGTGCTCGACTACGATGACCTGCTGCTGTTCTGGGCCGAGATGGCGTCCGACCCGGAACTGGGGCCGGAGCTCGGCGCGCTGTTCGACCATGTGCTCGTCGACGAATACCAGGACACGAACCGCCTGCAGGCCGCCATCCTGCAGGGCATGAAGCCGGACGGGTGCGGCGTGATGGTCGTCGGCGACGATGCCCAGTCGATCTATTCGTTCCGCGGCGCGACGGTGCGCAACATCCTCGATTTCCCGCAGCAGTTCGGCGAGCCCGCCCGCGTCATCACGCTGGACCGCAATTACCGCTCCACGCAGCCCATCCTGGACGCGTCGAACGCCGTCATCGCCGCTGCGCTGGAGCGCCACGCCAAGACACTGTGGACCGATAAAGTGGCCAGCGGCAAGCCGCAACTGGTGCTGATCCCGGACGAGGCCGAGCAGGCGCGCTGGGTCTGCAACCGCGTGCTGGAGCAGCGCGAGGCGGGCATCAAACTGACGCAGCAGGCCGTGCTGTTCCGCGCGGCCAGCCACAGCGCGGCGCTGGAGCTGGAACTCGTGCGGCGCAATATCCCGTTCGTGAAATTCGGCGGCCTCAAGTTCCTGGAAGCCTCGCATATCAAGGACGTGCTCGCCATGCTGCGCTTCGCCCAGAATCCGGCGGGCAGGGTGGCGGGCTTCCGCGTCGTCCAGCTGATCCCCGGCATCGGCCCGGCAACGGCGGCGCGCTTGCTGGACGCCGTGGCGGCCGCGGCGGAGCCCGTCGACGCTGTCGACGCCTTTCCCGCGCCCGCGCGTGCGCAGGCCGAATGGGCCCAGTTCACGGCACTGTTCCGCACCTTGCGCACGCCCGGCCTGCGCTGGCCKCTGGAGGTGGAACTCGTGCGCGACTGGTACCAGCCGCACCTCGAACGCCTGCATGACGACGCGCCCGTGCGCGTCGGCGACCTCGACCAGCTCGTGCAACTGGCGGCCGGCTACGGTTCGCGCGAGAACTTCCTGACCGAACTGACGCTCGACCCGCCCGAAGCGACGAGCGACCGCGCCGGTCCGCCGCTGCTCGACGAGGATTACCTGATCCTGTCGACGATCCACTCGGCCAAGGGGCAGGAGTGGAAGGCCGTGCACGTGCTGAACGTGGTCGACGGCTGCATCCCGTCCGACATGGCGACGGGGAACAACGAGGATATCGAGGAAGAGCGCCGCCTGCTGTATGTCGCCATGACG
Source organism: Massilia sp. P2_C2 (assembly GCF_056404615.1). Classification (NCBI taxonomy): domain Bacteria; kingdom Pseudomonadati; phylum Pseudomonadota; class Betaproteobacteria; order Burkholderiales; family Oxalobacteraceae; genus Massilia; species Massilia sp. P2_C2. Next base: position 4,515 of record NZ_JBFUDR010000333.1, read on the forward strand.
CGCGCCAAGGAACACTTGCACCTCGTCGTGCCGAACCGCTTCTTCATCAAGCAGCAGGCACAGATGGGCGACCGGCACGTGTATGCGCAGCGCACGCGCTTCATCACGCCCGCCATGCTCAGGCATTACGAGGAATGCGTGTGGACGAACGCGGACACTTTGCAGATCCGCAAGCCGGTGCCCGACAGCGTACGCATGCTCGTGCGCGAGCGGGCGCGTAACGCCTGGAAGTAGTAAAACGCGCCCGGGGCGAAAAATGACAGCAAGATGACGGGAAAAGTGGACAGAAGCGTCAGCGGGTGAGAAAGTTATCCCCGTCGAGTCGTTTTTGTAGGATTTTGCCTCTCATTCCCTACCTGCCCAAAACTGGGGCAACGCTAACTCGTTGATTTCCAAGTATTTGGATTTTGCCTGTTCATTGGGCAGTTTGTTGAAACCCGCACCAATACTGCCCTCCCGGCTTGTCAAGAGGCGCTTGTCCACACAGTTATCCACATTTCTTGTGGATATTAAAATTAATCCCTTAGAATCAATACTTTAGATCACGGACTTGATACGGCATCGAGCATTTTCGCGTCGCTAAGTCCAAGTTTGTGCAAGAAATCTTTACTGTGGGCATTATGAGTGCAGCATAGAGCGCAGGGCGCGCAACGCGTCCAGCGCCCCCAGAGCGAGTCCGACGCCGCGGCGCGGGCCGACGTGCGGCTCGCGGGGATTGATGCGGATCAGCGGCGCGCGCAGCGATTCGCACAGATGCCGCACGGACGGGACATCCGTGCCGGCGCCCAGCTCGATGACGACGGGCCTGCGCAACTGCGCGCGCCACTGGCCGAAGCGGTCATATTGATCTTCCGTGCGTGCATCCAGCCAGCGGCCATCGTTGAACATCAGGATGTTCGGCCGCGCCAGTCCTCCGCAATGCGGGCAGCGGGGCAGCGGCGGGGCCATCAGGCAGGTCGCCGGGTCGACGACCGGATCGACGGCATCCGCCGGCCAGATGGCGTCGCGACACGGGCGCGTGCATTGCAGATGGTGGATCGAACCATGGCATTCGACGAGACAGTCGTCATCGAAACCGGCGCGCTGGAACTGGCCGTCGACATTGCTCGTGAAGACGAAGGCGCCATGCGGCAGGCGCGCGCCGATGTCGCGCAGGATGGCGAAGCCTTCGTGGGGGACCGTGTTGCGGTACAGCGCGAGACGGTGGCCGTAGAAGCCCCAGGCCAGTTCCGGGTTCACGTCGAACTGGCGCGGATTCGCAATCTCGACGAAGCGGATGCCGGCGGCGGCCAATGGCGGATACGCGCGCCAGAAACCGTGGTCGCCGCGGAAGTCGGGCAGGCCGGAATCGACGCCGATGCCGGCGCCGGCGCCGATCAGCAGGCCGTCCGCGTCCCGCACCAGGGCAGCGGCGCGGGCGAGGGCGGCGGCGTCGTCCGGGCTCATGCGGCATCTCCTGCGTCGATACGGCTTAGCAAGCGTTCAAGTTCGCCCAGGAAGCGTTCCGCCGCCACGCCCGGCGGCCACGGCTCCCACGGCGTGCAGCCATAGACGGCGACCAGCGGATCGCGGTCCAGCACGGCAGAGCGGATCTTCAGCGTGGACCGCACTTCCTGCTGGGACCAGCCGGCCACGTGCACGGCCTCGCTGGCGGCTGCCAGGCGGTCGGCGCGCTTGTGCAACTG
>NZ_JBFUDR010000334.1:0-6121 GCF_056404615.1 Massilia sp. P2_C2
GGGAACGCACCACGCTGCCGGCGCCGTCCGCACCCAACACATACTGATAGCGGCGCACGCTGTCCCGCCCGGCGGCATCGCGCAGGGTGACCTGGACGCCGTCGGCATCCTGGTTCAGGTTGACGAGCTGCACACCCCATTCCGGCTGGCCGCCGTGCTCGGTCAGGTATTCGTTCAGGAATGTTTCGGTGCGCGCCTGCGGCAGAATCAGGTAGAAAGGAAATTCCGTGATATCGCGCAGAACGTCGAAATCGAGGCTGAACAGTTCGCGCCCCGGCCTATGAAAACGCATATAGCGCGTCGCGCGCCCGGCGCGGATGAATTTCTCGGCCAGTCCAAGTGAACCCAGGAATTCCAGGGTGCGTGCGTGGATGCCGAGGGCGCGCGATTCCGTCACCGGGCCGCTCTTCGGATCAACGATGTCGCATTTCACCCCGGCACGCCGCAGAAAAGCGGCCGCCACCATGCCCACAGGGCCCGCGCCGACTACAAGAATATCGCTCATGCTTCGCTCTCAAAACAGGTTTGGGAAAGGTCCGCAGCGGCCTCGACGAGCATCGCGCTGCAGCTGAAGCCAGCCCCGGCGCCGATCAGCAATACGCGCTGGCCGGGGGCCAGCCGACCGCTTTGAACCAGGTCGGCCAAGCCCAGGAACTGGTCGGAGGTGCCGGTGTGACCGACTTGACGGCCGAACTCGCCACAGTGGCTGCGTGCCAGGTCGGCGAATACGGCGCCATACAAGGAGTCGACGATGCTGCGGCCRACAAAGGGCGTGATCAGCCAGTCGGCCGGATTGCCGGCCAGGTCGTAGCGTTCGAGAAGGCCGGCGCGCAAGCGCAGCAGCGCGAGACGGATCTCGTCGAAAAAGAAGTCACGCCCGTGTCGGACCATGAACGCGCGCTTGCTGGCGCGGATCGCATACTCGATCCCCGGCTCGCGCCCCCTCTCGACATGCTCGGCGGCATGGCGATGCATGCCTTCGAGCGCGGGCACGCTTTCGATTTCCAGATGCAGCAGGCGGGCGAAACCGCGGCGGGCGCTCAGCAGCAGGGCGACGGCCGCATCGCCATAGACGACGCCGTAGTCGCCGGACCAGCGATCCATCGACGAGGTGCCGAACCGGTCCGATCCGATCAGCAAGGCATCGCGTGCGTCGCCACGCTGCAAATAGTCGAGTGCCAGGCGCGCCRCCACGAACAGGCCGTTGCAACCGTGCTGCAGCGAGAACGCCAGCGCACCGGGCGCGCCGAGCGCGCTTTGCAGGTAAGCCGCCGGTTGCCAGAAGCGCGCGTGACCGTGCCGGTGCAGGGAGGCGTAGGAGAGGAAGCCAACCTGGTCGCCGCCGATGCCGGCCTGGCGCAGGGCGTCCTGCCCCACCAGGCGAGCCATCTCCGCCGGCCATTTATCGTCTTCCACGGCGATGGACAAGTAGCCGTCCTTGTCATGGTCTTCCTGCTGGTACCAGCCTGCTGCGACGGCTTCGTCGACGCTCACGCGTTTGTCCGGCACATAGCTGCGGCAGGCGCGCAGCCAGACGTGGCGYGCCGGCTGCTGGGGTTCGGGATGGGGGKAGACAGTCTTTTTCTCGGACGTATTCATAAGGTTTCCTCGCACGCGGCCGGTGGAGACGGCGTGGCATAGGCAATCGGTTTGCATGGCTCCGCCGAAAAACGCGCTCGGATTTCCGAGCTGCACAAATCGGCCACGGTACGGACCGCGGTCGAGCGGCCTGCCGTTTCCCGGATCACCAACCAGATCGGCAGCACGATGCGGGAAGCGCTCCCTCCCGTATCGAACCATTCCAAAGCCGGCTCGCTCTCGATGACGTAGTCCGGCAGCATTGCCTTGCCCAGGCCACGGATGACCAGATCGACAATATTTTCTAGATGACACTCGCGCAAAGCGGTCACGCCGCCCTGCTTTTCCAGGCTGCCGCGCCAGGAGCCGTCGACGAAATCCAGCGTCAACATGTGGGACTTGCGGCGTTCGTCGAGCGCGCGCCCGACGGCCATTGACATCCGCAGGTCGGCGATCTTGCGGATCAGCAGGGGCCCCGATTCCGGCCGGGTGAATCCGATCGCAATATCGAAGTCGCCTGTTTGCCATTCGCTCGGACGCGTCGCTGCGATGTCGATGGAAACGCCGACGTTCGCGCCGACGAATGGCAGCAACCCCGGCAGGAGTGCACGGGCGAGCAGCGAGTCGATCCGCAGGTTGACATGCTGGAGCAACGTCGCGTCATTGCCGTGCACGTGGTCGGCCAGCGTGCTGAAGGCATTGCAGATGCCGTCACAGTGCTGCAGGATCTGACGGCCCACCGGCGTCAGCGATATGCCATGCGGGCGGCGTTGAAACAGGCATACACCGAGTTCGGTCTCGAGCTGTTCGATGTGGCGGCTGAGCGTGGCAACGCTGACCATCAGTCTTTCCGCGGCGCGGCGCATGATCCCTACGCGGGCGAGAACGATGAAATACCGGTACGAATCCCAGTTCCACATCAGCGGTTCCTGCCAGCGGGCGTTGCGGCTTTCGGGCATGGGTTTCCATTGAGGCGCGCCGTCGTTACCGATGTCGTGCGAAGCACTGGATTGCTTACGAGGCATGATTTGGCTCCAATAGACGTCTACAGGGACGACGGAAGCGGCAGCGCACCAGTCGCTGCCGATATATCGTCCGGGGACTGGTCAACCGTGCACGTGGGTGGTGGCGGCGCCATCGACCAGCAGGTTCGAGCCGGCCAGGAAGCTGGCTGCCGGGCTCGATACGAAAGTGACCACGTTGGCGATTTCCTCCGGCGTGCACAAGCGCCCGAGAGGGTTCGCCGCGACGGTTGCCTCATACACCGCTGGCAAGTTCCGTTTGATATTGCTCCAGAAGCCACCTTCCGAATACGTATCGCCGGGAGAGACCACGTTCACACGGATGCGCTTGTCGATCAGGCTACGCGAGAGCGACTTCATGTAATGCGTGAGGGCCGCCTTGACGCTGCCGTAAGATTCGAAGCCCGGCGTGGCAAACGAGCTCGCTTTCGACCCGATATACGTGATGGCGCCGTGCTTTGACTGGCTCAGGCGCGGCAGGGCGGCCTCGACCGCTGCGATCGTCGGCAGCAGGTCGGTGTCGATCGACGCTTTCCAGTCCGCCGAAATAGCGCTGACGTTGGGGATGAAGATATCAATGGCTTCAATGCCCGCGATCCAGTTCGTCAGTTGCTCGGACACTGTGACGTCGACCACGCTGCCGCTGACCCGGCCGGGCTTGCCGCGCATCGCTTCGGTCATGCTTGCCACGTGGTCCGCCGAACGCGAACAGAACCAGACATTGCAGCCTTCGTCGGCCAGGCTGCTGACGATGGCGCGCCCGATTCCCGCCGTACCGCCGGTCACGACGGCGTTCAGTCCCGCTAATTGCAGATTCATGATGGTTCCTTCAGTAAGTAAGTTGAATGAAGTACTACGATGACGCTGGAAAACGGCTCATTGGACGGCGTTCTGGGCGGCCTTGTACCTGGCGGCCGCCTCGATCATTGCGGCCACCGTTGCCGGTTGCGACAGGATCGATGCGTGACCGGAGGCGATACGCACGATGTGCGCGCCGATCCGCTTGGCCATCCACTCCTGCAGGTCGGGCGCGACGATCTGGTCGTCGGTGGAAACCGCGTACCAGGAGGGCTTGCGCCGCCAGGCGGCGTTGTCGGCCTTTTCTTCGAACGCGGCGATCGACATCGGCACCTGGGCCGCCGCCAGCACACGGGTGCGGCGCTCGGGCGTATCGTGCGCCAGCGCCTGGCGGTATCCGGTGCGGTCCATCAGGTAGTTGCCGTGCTTGTCTTCGAYGACCGCCTGCAGCCCCGGCATGGTGGCCTGTGCAACGCTGCGTTTTTGCAGGTCGCGCACCGATTCGCCCACGTCTGGCGCCAGTGCGGCGACATACACCAGCGCCGTCACTTTCSGATCGTCGCCGGCCTCCGTGATCGGCATCCCGGCCCACGAATAGCCGACGAGTACCGTCGGCCCGTCCTGCTGTTCCAGCACCCGGCGTACCGCCACCACATCGTCGTGCAATGACGTCAACGGGTTTTGTACGGCGGAGACCGTGTAGCCTTTGTCCTGGAGAATCTCGATGACGTCGTTCCAGCTCGATGCGTCAACGAAGGCGCCATGGACCAATACGATATTCTTGACAGGCGCCACGTTAGCTGCGGCAGAAGCGGACGCGGCGGCGAAAATGGTAGTGCAAGCAAAAAGCGCCCCGGCACATAGATGCCGTAACCGGTGCGAGCGGCAAATGGTCGTCACAACAAAAGCTCCTTGTTCAGGTTCCAGACAGCACCGTCCCGCGTCGCCGACCTGAGAGGCGGCGACGGGTTGACGGAAGTGGGTAGGGACAGTTACAGGGTGCTTGCGACCGGGCGGGCCCTGGACGAACGCACGGTGAACGAGAGCAGCAAGCCGGTGACGCTGATGAGCGCGGCCACCCAAGGCAGTCCACCGAGGCTGACGCCCTGATCGATGGCCCAGCCGCCGGCCCATGCCCCGGCTGCATTGCCCAGGTTGAAGGCCGCGATATTGAAGGCCGACGAGAGTACAGGGGCGTCTTTTGCGTACGTCATCACATTCATCTGCAGCGGTGCGATGGTGGCGAACATCACTGCGCCGAACAGGAAGACGAGGATGACCATCATGACCGTGCTGTGCATGAACAGGCCAATCAGCGCCAGGACGGCAATCAGGCCGAACAGCGTCGTGCGGAGGCCGCTCATCAGGTCGCGGTCGGCAAGTTTGCCGCCGATCGGATTGCCGACCGTCATACCGAGGCCGAACAGCAACAACATCGGACCGACGAACTTGGCGCTCATACCCGTGACCTCGGTCAGCATCGGCGCGATATAGGTAAAGGCGGTGAACGTACCACCGAAGCCGAGTACCGTGATCAACAGTGCACGCAGGGTGCTGGGCTGCAGGAGCGAACGCAGTTCCCGGGCAAAATTCTGACCCCGTTCACGCGCGATGGTCGGAATGAGTGCTACGAGGGTGACTACGCCGATCATGCCGACCACGGTCACTGCGTAGAAAGTCGAACGCCAACCATAGGCTTGTCCGAGGATGGTACCGAGAGGCGCGCCGATCACATTGGCCACGGTGGCGCCCAGGAACATGGTCGAGATGGCGCTGGCTTGTTTATCGGCGCTGACCAGACCGGCAGCGACGACAGCCCCCAGGCCGAAGAATGTCGCTTGTGCCAAGGCGGTGACCAGCCTTGCGAGCAACAACAACTCATAATTTGGCGCGATTGCGCAGGCAACGTTGCCGACGGAGAAAAGGACCATCAGTCCCACAAGTACGGGCTTGCGAGGCAGTCGGGCCAGGAAAGGCGTGAGCAGGGGAGCGCCGATCACGACCCCCATGGCATAGCCGGTGACCAGGAAGCCGGCGGTGGAAATGGAAATGTGCATGTCCCGAGCGATGTCGAGCAACAGTCCCATAATGACGAATTCACTTGTACAAATAGCAAACGCGCCAACGGAAAGGGCGAGTATGGCAATTGGCATGGATAGCTCCTCTTGAATGAATAACAATTCAAGTATCTCGGGAATGCCGTACTGCATAAAGTAGCTGTTACTGTTTACATATCGCAATCGTATTGATGAATCAGCGCCGGTCTGGTGATGGCTGACTATGCACCATGCATAACTACCTCGGATAAGTTTCTTTATGTTAAGATTGTGAACATGAAATTCGTCTACTTGATGATTGCTCAGCGCTTGCTTCACTAGGACCCGAGATGGATCGCTTCAAGAGCATGTCCGTATTTGTCCAGGTCGTCGACACAGGCGGCTTCGCCGCCGCCGCCGCCGCAAGCGGCATGTCGGCGGGTATGGTGGGAAACCACATTCGCGCCCTGGAATCTGAATTGGGAGCACGCTTGCTCAGCCGTACCACGCGGCACCAGAGACTGACCGAAGTCGGACGGCTGTACTACGAGCGTTGCCGCAGCATTCTCGAGCAARTCAAGCAGGCAGATTCCGACGCCCGGGAGACTGTCACGGCAGCGAGCGGCCTGTTGCGTGTTACGGCGCCGATTTCGTTCGGCGTCCAGTGCCTGTCCCCGGCCATTTCAC
>NZ_JBFUDR010000335.1:0-6107 GCF_056404615.1 Massilia sp. P2_C2
ACTCGCCGCCATGGCACGGCGATGGCGCAGGGCCGCGCGTGGGCGCTGGCCCTCGCGGCCGGCGTCGTCGGCGGTTCGCTGTGCTGGGGGTTATGCGCGGCGTTCGGCCTCGCCGCCGCGATGCAGCGCTGGTCCGGCGCGCTCGCGGTCGTCAAGACGATCGGTGGGTTGTATCTGTTGTGGATGGCGTGGCAGGCGGCGCGCAGGGTGCGCGGGGCGTCGAGCACGGTGACGGCAGTGCCGGTAACGGAAGGCTATGCGCGCACGTGTGCACGCGGCGCGGCCATGCACCTGACGAATCCGAAGGCGATCGTCGTCTGGCTGTCGGTGGTGTCGCTGGCCCTGCCCGCAGCCGCGGCCCAGGCCGACGCGCTGGCCATCGTCGTCTCGTGCGCATGCTACTGGCCAGGCAGGGCACGTGACGCCAACACCAAGCTGGCTTCCGCGTGGGCTCGGTGAGCCCACCCTACGCGCCGGCCGCCTCGATCAGAGCAGGACGAGGTTATCCCGATGCACCAGCTCGGGCGCCTCGACATAGCCGAGGATGCCCTCGATCTCGCTCGACGCGTGGCGCATGATGCGCTTGGTTTCGCCACTCGTGTAGTTGGTGAGGCCACGCGCGATCTCGTGGCCCGCTTCGTCCACGCAGCCGACGAGCGCGCCGCGGCCGAATTCGCCGCGCACGGCCGTGACGCCGATCGGCAACAGCGATTTACCCTCGTTCTTCAGCTTGCGCACGGCGCCGGCGTCCAGCACGAGTTGGCCCGCCGTGTGCAKGTGGTCGACCATCCACTGGCGGCGTGCGGTCAGGCGGGCCGTCGGTGCCGTCAGTTGCGTGCCGATCGCCTCGCCGTTCGCCAGGCGCGTGAGGACGTTGTCTTCGCGGCCCCATGCGATCACCGTGTGGGCACCCGAGCGGGCCGCGCGCTTCGCGGCCAGCACCTTCGTCAGCATGCCGCCGCGGCCGATGCTGCTGCCGGCGCCGCCGGCCATCGCTTCCAGCGACGTGTCGCCGGCCTGCGCTTCCTCGATCAGGCGCGCGGACGGATCCTTGCGCGGGTCGGCCGAGTACAGGCCCTTCTGGTCGGTCAGGATCACGAGTGCATCCGCCTCGATCAGGTTGGCGACCAGCGCACCCAGGGTGTCGTTGTCGCCGAACTTGATCTCGTCGGTGACGACGGTGTCGTTCTCGTTGATGATCGGGACGACGCCCAGGCCCAGCAACGTGGTGAGCGTGGAGCGCGCGTTCAGGTAGCGCTCGCGGTCGGCGAGGTCGGCATGCGTGAGCAGCACTTGCGCCGTCTTCACGCCGTGGCTGCGGAAGCTCGTCTCGTAGATCTGCGCGAGGCCCATCTGGCCGCAGGCGGCGCAGGCCTGCAGTTCGTGGATGTCGGTCGGGCGCGCCGTGAAGCCCAGGCGCAGCATGCCTTCGGCGATGGCGCCGGACGATACGAGCACGACTTCCTTGCCGAGCGACCGCAGCGAGGAGATCTGCGCGGCCCAGCGCGCGATGGCGCTGTGGTCGAGGCCCCGGCCTTCGTCGGTGACGAGCGAGGAGCCGACTTTGACGATGATGCGGCTGGCGGATTGGATAACGGAGTTCATGGCGACGGTCGGTTTGACAGGAAGCGTCCTCGCGGGCGCAGGCCGATCAGCGCCAGGCCGACCGCCAGCTCGATCCCGCTGACGACGAACAATAGGCCCTGGGGCAGGCCGATCGCGAAGGCCGCGACGAAGCGGCCGAGCGGCTGCGCCAGGATGAACAATGCTGCGAGGTCGCCGAGGATGGGCTGGTCACCCTGCCTGGCCGCCAGCAGAGCCAGCCCCGCGGTGGCGAGGCGCACTCCGACGCAGAGGGCGTAGAACTGGCTGTAGCCGTTCACGCCCACGGGGAACAGTCCCATCGCATCCGCCACCCGGTCCGGATCGAGCACGGCCGCCAGCGCGGCCAGCGACTGCGCCGTGGCCGCGATAGTCAGCAGCTGGCGGCGCAGGCGCGCGCGCACGGAACTGCCGGCGATATGGGCGAAGGAGACTGCCAACGATTTAATCTTCGAGGATCTTGAAACGCGGGTCGTCCGGATCGATCGACGAGATGCCGCGCGCTTCCTCGGTCATCTGCGTCTCTTCCGAGCGCTGCTCCGAGTGGCGCGTCTCTTCGAGATACTTGTAGATCGCGTGCACGAGGTCTTCGCAGCCTTCGCGGTTCAGCGCCGAGATCTCGAACACGGGGCCCTTCCAGGCCATGCGCTTGACGAAGTCCTTGACGACCTTCTTGCGCTCTTCTTCCGGCACGACGTCCAGCTTGTTCAGCACGAGCCAGCGCGGCTTGTTGACCAGTTCCTCGTCGTACTTCTCGAGTTCCTTCACGAGCGCCTTGGCTTCCTTGACGGGGTCGGTCTTGCCGTCCATCGGCGCGACGTCGACGATGTGCAGCAACAGGCCCGTGCGGCTCAGGTGGCGCAGGAACTGGTGACCGAGGCCGGCGCCTTCGGCCGCGCCTTCGATCAGGCCCGGGATGTCCGCGATCACGAAGCTCTTCGCGTGCGAGACGCGCACGACGCCGAGGTTCGGGTGCAGGGTGGTGAATGGATAGTCGGCGATCTTCGGACGCGCGTTCGAGACCGCCGTGATGAACGTCGACTTGCCGGCGTTCGGCATGCCCAGCAGGCCCACGTCGGCCAGCACCTTCAGCTCCAGGCGCAGCTCGCGGCGGTCGCCCGCCTTGCCGTCCGTCTTCTGGCGCGGTGCGCGGTTGGTCGACGTCTTGAAGTGGATGTTGCCCCAGCCGCCCTCGCCGCCCTTGGCCAGCAGTTCGACCTGGTCATGTTCGGTGAGGTCGGCGATGATCTCGCCATTGACGTCGTCGACGATCAGCGTGCCGACCGGCATGCGCAGGTAGACGTCTTCCGCGCCGCGGCCATAGCAATCGGAACCGCGGCCCGGCTCGCCGTTGCGCGCCGTGTGGACCTTGGAGAAACGGAAGTCCACCAGCGTGTTGATGTTGCGGTCGGCGACTGCGTAGATCGAGCCGCCGCGGCCGCCGTCGCCGCCGTCCGGACCGCCGAACGGGCGGAATTTCTCGCGGCGGAACGAGGCGCAGCCGTTGCCGCCGTCGCCGGCGATCACTTCGATTCTTGCTTCGTCGATAAACTTCATGATGAGACCACCAAAACGAAAGGCTGTGTCACTGTTAAAAGCGGACCAGGCGTCCATGATAGACGAACGGCCGCGGAACATTCCGCACTTAACGGTGACAATGCCAAAAATTAAAAAGGCCCTACCGGAGGGCAGAGCCTATCGATTGCAAGGCTTGGCGCCTTACTGCGCGGGATCAGGCTTGCGCCAGTCCCGCTGCCGCTTGATTTAAGCAGCGACTGCTTCAGCTGCGACGACGGTCACGTACTGCTTCGAACCGACGCCTTGCTTGACGAACTTGACCGTGCCATCGACCAGGGCGAACAGGGTGTGGTCCTTGCCCAGGCCAACGTTGGTGCCCGGACGAACCTGGGTACCGCGCTGACGCACGATGATGCCGCCGGCGTTGATCGCCTGGCCGCCGTAGACTTTCACGCCGAGGCGTTTGCTTTCTGAGTCACGGCCGTTTCGCGTAGTGCCGCCGCCTTTTTTGTGTGCCATTTCAAATGCTCCTTGATTAGCTAAATAGGGACGCGCGGCGATTAGCCGTTGATCGCAACCACTTGGATTTCGGTGTAGTTCTGGCGATGGCCCTGACGCTTCTGGTAGTGCTTACGACGACGCATTTTGAAAATGCGCACTTTGTCGTGACGACCGTGCGACACAACAGTCACGCGAACCGAAGCACCTTCCACCAGCGGAGCACCAAACTTGATGCTCTCGCCCTCGCCAACGGCGAGAACCTGATCGATAGTGAGTTCGGAACCAATGTCTGCCGGTATCTGTTCTACTTTGAGTTTTTCGCCAGCGACAACTTTGTATTGCTTGCCACCGGTTTTTATGACCGCGTACATGATTGAGAAACCTCGTTGATTGTTAAGAAATATTCCTTCGATCCCGGCGACGAGATGTAGCAAATGAGCAGCCATGGATTCGGGGAACAGAGGATTATACATGGTCTGCTGCAGGGCGTCAAAACCGTTGTGGTGACGCGGCCGCCCTGCGGCTTTCCCTCTGGCGCCGCCGGGAATAAGGGCGGGATTTCCTTGCATGTCGTATAATCGCGACTCAACAAAACCTATCCGCATCCAACGTCAGCAGGTCCGCCTTGTCCGCCGCTACCCAAACCGCACAACAGAACCCCATCACCCGCACGATCGCAGCCGACATGGAAGCCGTCAACTCGGTGATCCGCCAGCGTCTGCAGTCCGAGGTCGCGCTGGTGAACCAGATCGCCGAGTACATCATCAGCGCCGGCGGCAAGCGGATCCGTCCCGTGCTGGTGCTGCTGCTGGCGAACGCCTACGGTTACAAGGGCGCCGGCCACCACGAGCTGGCGGCCGTCGTGGAATTCATCCACACCGCCACCCTGCTGCACGACGACGTCGTCGACGAATCCTCGATGCGCCGCGGGCGCCAGACCGCGAACGCCATGTTCGGCAATGCGGCGTCGGTGCTCGTCGGCGACTACCTGTACTCGCGCGCGTTCGAGATGATGACGAGCCTGGACAACATGCGCGTGATGCAGATCCTGTCGCGCGCCACCACCGTCATCGCGGAAGGCGAAGTGCTGCAGCTGCTGAACATGCACGATCCGGACGTCACGCAGGACAGCTACCTGCGCGTGATCCGCTCGAAGACGGCGAAGCTGTTCGAGGCCGCCGCCCAGCTGGGTGCCCTCGTGGCCGGCGCGAACGATGGTCAGATCGAAGCGGCCGGAGAATACGGCCGCTCGCTGGGCACCGCGTTCCAGCTGATCGACGACGTGCTCGACTACGCGGGCGACGCCGCCGAGATCGGCAAGAACGTGGGCGACGACCTGCGCGAAGGCAAGCCGACGCTGCCGCTGATCTATGTGATGGAAAACGGCACGCCCGAGCAGCGCGAGCTGATCCGCTCGTGCATCGAACAGGGCGACGAAACCCATTTCGACGCCGTGCTGACGGCCGTCACGAACAGCGGCGCGCTGGACTTCACGCGCTGCGAAGCGGAAGTCGCCGCACGCCGCGCCGCGGCCGCGATCGCCGACCTGCCGGACAGCGAATACAAGCAGAGCCTGCTGCAGCTGTGCGCCTTCGCTGTTGACAGAAACCACTGAGACAACTATAGTAATGCCTTCCCGAGATTTCGGTGACGAAGTCTCAAACAGTCGGGGTGTAGCTTAGCCCGGTAGAGCGCTACGTTCGGGACGTAGAGGCCGGAGGTTCGAATCCTCTCACCCCGACCATCATCTCTTCTTTTTGCAGCATTCTTCGCGACACTCTCCCGGGTATAGCAGCTGCTTCAAAGACTACCTACCGTCGGGGTGTAGCTTAGCCCGGTAGAGCGCTACGTTCGGGACGTAGAGGCCGGAGGTTCGAATCCTCTCACCCCGACCACGAATTCCATAGCAAAAACAGCGGGCTACCCTACGCCATTGATGACGATAGTCGGCGCCATGCTTTTTGGTCTTCCATTCACCTTCGCCCAGCATCTGGTTCGGAAGTCATCGATGTTTCGATGAAGGCTTGCGTGACTGTCCTACGCTCTTCACTGCGCCATTCYGACATTTAGCTCGGCTTCGACCCTAGCCGCGTCGCTGATTCGATTGCTGTCCCGATAGGCCCTTGCCAACAGTCGGCCGGACTCGGCACCGGTAACATCGAGTTCCTTGGCTTTCGCCATGCTGTACGCCTTTTCGAGAACCGGCAACGCACAGGCGACGCAGCCGGTCTGCAGCCATGCCCTGCCAAGCAACGTGAAGGTAGCGGTGTCGCGAAGCCCGTTGCTCGCGGCCGACTCCAATTGCGCGATTGCCTCGGCATTCAACCCCGCCAGCAATCGAGCACGAGCGCTGACGTAAGTGCGCTCGGATCGAGACAAGGTAATGTCGGCCGAGATCTCGCCAAGTAACCCATCCATGGCACTAGCGTCACTCTGCGCCAGCACCTTGAACCCTGAATTAAGAGTACCAGAGGACAACGTTGGCT
>NZ_JBFUDR010000336.1:0-6100 GCF_056404615.1 Massilia sp. P2_C2
TACTGGCACGGGCACGGCCCGCGCCATCCGGGCACGTTCGACCTGGGCGAGCAGCACGGCATCCGGTACCGCCGCGGGCATGCTCGCGGGCGCGGGCGCGGGCGGCGGCGCAGGATTCGGATCGGGCGTCAGCCACAGCGTGGCGAGGCGCACGGCGCGCTGGCCATGGTCGACCAGTTCCAGGTATAGGTGGACATGATCCGCGTCGACGGAACGGGTCGACGTCACGTGCAGGAACTGGCGCCCGTCGCGCCGCATGACGGACAGGTTCAGGCTCGCCAGCACGGGCGGCATGGCGGTGCCGGCGCCATTGTAGACCTCCGGGCTGGCCAGACGCACCTGCACGGGCGTGGCAGGATCCTCGAGCAGGGTCAGCTCGACGTCGGCCACCAGGGGCTGGCCAATGTGGGACGCGACGCGCGGGTCGCCCAGCTCGGCCGCGTGGACGGGAACGAGCGCGGACAGAGCGAGACTGCAGAGGAAAAGGCGGGTACGGCTGGCCATGGCGTGGAAAGTGGGAGGCGTCAGCATCGTTAACGGCCGTTGCGGTACACTCTTTAACGTCATTATCAAACCGACACAGGATGCGTCCATGGACAACAGGATAGAGAAGGACAGCTTTGGCCCGATCGACGTACCCAGCGACCACCTCTGGGGTGCGCAGACCCAGCGCTCGCTGCACCACTTCCACATCTCGACGGAACAGATGGCGCCCGAGCTGGTTGCCGCGCTGGCCCAGGTGAAGCGCGCGGCCGCCGCCGTCAACCGCTCGCTCGGCAAGCTCCCGCAGGACAAGGCCGACGCCATCATCCGTGCCGCCGACGAGGTGCTGGAAGGCCGCCATCCGTCCGAATTCCCGTTGTCCGTGTGGCAGACCGGCTCCGGCACCCAGAGCAACATGAACATGAACGAGGTGCTGGCCAACCGCGCGTCGGAATTGCTGGGCGGGGAACGCGGCGAGGCGCGCCTGCTGCATCCGAACGATCACGTCAACATGGGACAGTCGTCGAACGACATGTTTCCCACCGCGATGCACGTGGCGGCCGCGCAGGCCGTCGCGAAGGACGTGCTGCCGGCGCTGGCGAAGCTGCGCGCCACGCTGGAGGTGAAGGTGCGCGACTTCGTCGACATCGTCAAGATCGGGCGCACGCACCTGCAGGACGCGACGCCCTTGACCTTGGGCCAGGAATTCTCCGGCTACGTGGCGCAGCTGGAATTCGCCGAGCACGCAATCAAACACACCCTCCCCGGCCTGCTGCTGCTGGCGGCCGGCGGCACCGCCGTGGGAACCGGGTTGAATGCGCATCCGGAATTTGCCAACCGCATCGCGGCCGAGATCTCGTCGCGGACCAGCCTGCAGTTCAAGTCGGCGCCGAACAAGTTCATGGCGCTCGCCGGCCACGACGCGATGGTGCAGGCGCATGGCGCGTTCAAGACGCTGGCCACGGCTCTCATGAAGATCGCCAACGACGTGCGCTGGATGGCGTCCGGCCCCCGCTCGGGCCTGGGCGAGATCACCATCCCGGAAAACGAACCGGGCAGCTCCATCATGCCGGGCAAGGTGAATCCGACCCAGTGCGAGGCGTTGACGATGCTGTGTTGCCAGGTGTTCGGCAACGACGTCGCGATCACGGTCGGTGGCTCGCAGGGCAACTTCGAGCTGAACGTGTTCAAGCCGATGATCGCCCACAACTTCCTGCAGAGCGCACGCCTGCTGGCCGACGGCATGCGCTCGTTCGACGAGCATTGCGCCCAGGGCATCGAGCCGAATCGCAAGCGCATCGGGGATTTGATGGAGCAGTCGCTGATGCTGGTGACCGCGCTGGCGCCGCATATCGGGTATGATCGCGCCGCGCAGATCGCCAAGACCGCCCAGCACAATGGCCTCACGCTGCGCCAGGCGGCCCTGCAATCGGGCTTCGTCGACGAGGCGCAGTTCGACCAGTGGATCGTGCCGATCGAGATGACGCGGCCGCACCCGGACTGAGGCCCTCCGCACGGGACACCGGACGCCGCTCCTGCCAGCGCGGGCGCGGCGTCTTTTTTTTTAGTATGTTGTATAAACGAACACAACAGTATTACATCGAACAACAACCGAGGATAGAATGCAAATAACAACTTTTGAACTGACATCGGAGTTCATCGAACTGAATCAGCTCCTGAAGCTGGTCGGCGTGGTGGACAGCGGCGGCGCCGGCAAGCACGTGGTGGCCAGCGGCGCGGTGTCGGTCGACGGCAAGAAGGAACTGCGCAAGACGGCCAAGATCCGCGCTGGCCAGGTGGTGACGCTCGGCGACGTCCGCATCGACGTACGATAAAGTCTCGTCGAGGTGCACGGCGCAACCCCGGCGGTCGCACCGGGCGAGCCGTCCCCGACGGTAGGGTTGACGTTTGCGCGCTGACAAACTTGGGCAGTCCTCCTTCTCTATATTGAAGTCGTGACAACCGGCTAAAGGTGAGGAAGATGGAAACCCCAGAACCAAGCTCCATGACGCAGCAGCGGTTGATCGGAGACCTGCGTCTCGTCATCGAAAATGCGGAAGAACTGCTCAAGAATACCGATCACTACACCGGTGTCGTGTACCAGAACGCCCGTGCCAAGCTGGCGCTGGCGCTCAATGCAGCCAACGAGGAACTGGCCCGCTTCGAGGAGGAACAACTGGACCGCATGATGGAAGCGACGCGCGCGGCGAACGAAATGCACCACGACATGACCGGCGAAGAGCGCATCCTGCGCGCCTTCTACCACTGACAGTGCGGCGCCAGCGACGGCGCCGCTCCGCACACCGCCCCTTCATCCCCCGGTCACGATCCCCGTCACGATCCCTTCTTCCAGCCAGCGCCGCAGGTGCGTGGCCACATCGAAATCCCCATCCAGGTCGAACGCCGCGTCGAGCGCCGCGCCGAATGTTTCACCACGCGCGAGGCAGGCCAGCGCCGCATGTTCCGCCGCGCTGACGGCGCGCACGTCGACGTCGAGGCGCGGCCGTTGCACGAGCACGTATGTGTCCGCGCGCAGCGCGTCCGGAAAATCCGGGCCACCCGGCTGGTGCGCCTGCCACAGCGCCACCGTGGCCCACGGCGACGCGTGCAGGCGCAGCGACGGGTGCAGGTCCGCGCGCGCGGCCTCGAACGCGTCGGGCGCGAGGCCGGCCAGCGATGCCGGCACGACCTCCCAGTCCGGCGCATACCACGCCTCGTGCACACACCATTCCAGGCGCGCGACGTCGGCCAGGTAGGGATGGCCGGCGGCCGGCTCGAAACCGTCGAGAAAATCCGGCAGCGCCGCGCCGAAACGGTTCAGGTCAGGGTCGCATGCCGGATGCGCCTGGCCGCAGGCGTGCGCCAGTCCATCGAAAAAGTCGTCGCCCACGAGTTGGCGCAACACGGGATAGGCGCTGGCCAGTGCGCGGCTCCAGTGGGCGTCGAGATTGCCGCGGTAAATGCCGAAACGGCGGCCGAAACGGCGCGGATCGCCCTTCAGCAGCGGCGCCAGCGCGGCCTCGCGCGTACCGTCGAACAGTGCGGCGCCGAAGGCTTGCTGGACGGCGTCCAGGTCGGCCGTCGCGGGCGGCAGGTCCGGCGGTGCGGCGGTGGTGACGATATCGGCCCGCGTCGTTAGCGCCGCGATGCTCCGCGCCCGCGCCGCCTCGTCCAGCAGCACGTCGAGCGCGGGCAGGTCCGTATCCCATTCGACGAGCGTGGGCACGGCGCCGAACTGCGCCAGTGCCGCGCGGTACAGGTCCCACACGGGTGGCGCGACGCGGTCTCCGTGGTGGTCGATCAGGCCGTCGGGCGTGACGAGGTGGCCGCCCAGGTGGATCTCCCCCACGCTGCCGGGCGGCAGCGCGGCGATGGCGGCGACCGGATCCTCGCCGTGGTTGCGCTGGTTGACGTACAGGTTGTTCACGTCCAGCAGCACGCCGCAGCCCGTGCGGCGCGCCAGCGCGGCGAGGAATTCGGCCTCGGACAGCGCATCGCCGGCGAAGCGGACATAGGTGGACACGTTCTCGACGAGGATGCGCCGCCCCAGCGCATCCTGCACGCGCGCGACGCGCGCGGCGACGAGGTCGAGGGCCGCGCGGTCCAGTTGCAGGGGCAACAGGTCGTTCAGCTGGCGGTCGCGCAGCGCGCCCCAGCTCAGGTGTTCGGATACGAGGGCCGGCTCGAGCGCCCGCACGAGCGCGGCGACGCGGGCCAGGTGATCGTCGGAAAAACCGTGCACGGAGCCGAGGCCGAGACCGACGCCGTGCAGGCTGACGGGATAGTCGCGCCGCACCGCGCGCAGGACGCGCCAGTCGCGGCCAGCGCGCGCGAGGAAATTTTCCGTGTGAACCTCGACCCAGCCGACGGCGGGCCGGCGCTCGAGGAAAGCGCGGTAGTGCGGCGCCCGCAGACTGATGCCGGTGCCGGCCAGCGGGGCATCAGGGCGGGCCATGACGGGCGCAGGCAAGCCTTACTTGTTCGCCGTCTTCGCCGGCGCGAGCTTGCCGCCGGTCTTTTCGCAGGTGCCCTTCGGGACCATCTTCCACTCGGCCGGATCCTTGTCGACCGTCGCCAGGCCGGCGCAGCCGTGGGTGGACGTGCCGCAATCGTTCTGGCCGGCCTTGGCCACGCCAAAGCATTTTTCCTCGCTGGCGGATTGCATCTCCGTCTGGCCGGTAGCACTTGCCTGGGCGGCGCAGACGCTCGCGAGCGCGGCCGCGATCAGGGCTTGTCGTTTATTCATGGGGTTCTCCGAATCACAATGTACGTACGTGCACTACGGCAAGCATTCTACTGCGGATGGCATGCAAAAGGGGAGGAAGTACGCCGGCCGGGGCGGCCGTTGTGGGCGGCGCGCCGGACCTGTCAGTCCGGGCTGCGCGGCATATGGTGGCGACTGAGCGGGTTGTGTATGCGGCCGCCCCCGTCGCGCCGGGTACTGCGCCGATAACGAGGGAAGCGGCGATTCCGTTGACGCGCACGGCGCCGGCGGATGGTCAGGCGGTAGTGTTGATGTGGTTGCCCAGGTGCGGCGGCAGGTTCTGCGTGGGCGCCGCCGACTGCACGGCTTCCAGCATCTGGGTGGCCGCCGCGGCCTGGATGTCCTGCGATTTCTTCAGCACGGCCAGCGCGACGTCCTGGCGGGTGCCCGTGTCGGCGATGCTGGTGGCTAGCTTGGCGATACCTACGGCGTCCATATGTGCTCCTGATGGGTGGTCGGCCGTGCGCCCGCACTGCCGCTTATCCCATTAACGGCGCGGGGCGCGGAAACTTTAGGCCGGCAGGCGATGGAATTGACTGATCCAGCGCAGCACCGTATCGCGGTCGGCCAGGGCTAGCCACGCCACGTGCGCCGCCAGGCCGTCCGGGCGCGCCACGCTGGACGCGACGGCCACGATGTGCGGATCCAGCGGGTACATGGGCGGCCTGCCGACTTCCGGCCGGTACACCTCGAGCTTGGGCAGCGCTTCCCATTTATAGCCTTCCACCAGCGTCAGGTCGGCCGGCGCAAGACGGGCCAGGAGTTCGGCCAGCGGCGGTTCGGGCGCGTCGCGCAGTTCGCGCATGATGGCGACGCGGTACGGCGACGCGATCATCACTTCCGCCGCGCCGGCCGCGCGGATGCGGGCGCTGTCCTTGTGCGACGGTTCCAGCACGATGTCGTGGTGGCTGTGCTTGACGACGTTCACGCGCAGGCCCGCCGCGGCGAGCCGGCCCACGAGGAATTCCAGCAGCGTCGTCTTGCCGCTGCCGGACCAGCCGATCACGCCCAGCACCGGGCCGCATCCCGGCGCTTCAGTACGCGACACTTCAGTACGCGACACGATAGCGGGTTCCCCGGAAGTTCATCACGGCGGCCCTGGGCAGCAGTTTTTCCAGCACGAGGCCGGGCGCGACCTCCTCGCCTTCGTGGCGCAGGGCCTTGTCGACGATCAGCAGGCGGTCGCTCGGATTCGACGAGTACATATAGCCGCCGAACGTCACGCGCGGGATGTCGCGCTGCTGTGCCTCCGGCAATTGTTGCAGGAATGGCAGGCTGTCTTCGGGCGCGGGCGCGGCGGCCGGTGCGGGGGTCGGCGCCGGCGTGGGTGCGACGGTGCGCGCTGCCGGGGCC
>NZ_JBFUDR010000337.1:0-6096 GCF_056404615.1 Massilia sp. P2_C2
GGCCTGGGGCGCGGCCAGCGCAGGCGCCACGCGCGCCACGCCGGGCGGCAGAACGAGGCCCGAGCGGACCGTCGGCGCGGCGCTGGCGAACTGCGGCGCGGGCATGGCCACCATCGCGCCCGGCACGTTGCGGTTCACGTAGCGGATGTTCGTGACGTTATTGATGTTGTTGATGATGGTCGTCTGGCGGATGACGGTATTCGTCACGTTGATGTTCGTGACGTAGGTCGGACTCGCGTGGTAAGGCGGCCGGTAAGGCTCGTGCGGCGCCAGCGGGAACCAGCCGACGCCCGGCCCGGACCAGCTCCCGACCGCGAGCGCCGTGCCGACGAAGACCACGAGCGCGGGCGCGTACACGGGACGTGCCTGCACCGGCGCGGGCACCCAGGCCCACGTGTCCGGCGTGCGCACCCAGCGGCCGTAGTGCGACACGGCATAGCCCCACGGCTGGTCATCGACCCAGGTCCAGCCCCACGGGTCGATCCAGGTCCAGTGGCCCGTGTGGTAAGGCGCCCAGTTGCGCGGCGCGCGGTCGGGCACCCACACGGTGCCATAGTCGGGGACGGCGCGCCAGCTGCCGTAGTCGTCGAGGTCCTCGACGCCGACGACACCCTGCGGCACGTAGCGGCGCGCGACGGCGCGTTCCAGCCGCTGGTCGCGTCCCAGTGCCCAGCGGTCGAACTCGTCCGGCGGCGCGGGCGCCAGCGGCACATAGTTGTTCAGGTCCTGGCCGCCGAAGCGGTAGGCCTGGCCGGGCGCCAGCGCAAGCTGCGTGCCGTCGCCATACACGTCGCCGGCACCGCGCAGCAGCGTGACGTCGGTCGTCCTGCCGTCCGGTGCGACGGCGATGCGGTAATCGCCCGGCGCACGCGCGACGAAGGCCAGGTTCGGCGTGTCGACTTCGACCGTCGTGCCGTCCGCGAGGCTGCGCACGTGCAGGTCGATGCGGCCCTGCGAGACCTGCAACTGGGTCGCGCGCTCGTCGGCCGCGAGCACCGTCATCAGGGTGCCCGCGTCCATGCGCGCGATGGCGTCGCCGAACTGGGCTTCGTCGCGCGCGCCGGCGTCCGTCCACAGGCGGTCGCCCGCGACGAGCGGACGGTTCAGCGGCGCCTGGGCCCAGTCGGCCGCGCCGGCGGGAGATAAACTGACGGGGCCGGCCACATAGGCGATGCGGCCCACGCGCGCGGGCGGATCCTGCGCGAGCGCGGGCGTGGCGGCCAGCGCCAGGCCGATGCCGAGCYAGGTGAAGGTACGTGCGGACATGATGATCGATCCTGCGAATGCTGATGACCGATCTTAGTCCGCGCGCGCGGCGCGCGCCGTTGAATGTCACACGGTGTTACAGAAGTTGCAGGTCTAGCGCAACAGGGCCGGATAGGTGAACGCGACGAAGTGGACGGCGTTCAGCGCGAAGTGCGTCAGGATCGCCCCTTCGATGCGCACCGAACGCAGGTAAGCCGCCGCGTAACCCAGGCCGGCCAGCGCCGCCAGCACGACGAGCGCCGCGCCGCCGCGCGCGTGCGCGAGCCCGAACAGCAGCGTGGACACCGCGACGGCGACCGCGGTGCCGTAGCGCCAGCGCGCCATGCCCCGCGCCAGTCCGCCGAGGATGAATCCACGGAAGAACGCCTCTTCCGTCACGCACGTGAACAGCAGGTTGATGGCCAGGAACCACGGCGTCAGCGGCGTCCACTTGACGTCCGGTCGCACGTAGCCGAACATCCAACCGGCACCAAGCACCACGGCGAGCGTCGCCAGCAGCACGGGCGCCGTGCGGCGCAGCATCGGCAGCCAGGCACCCCGCGCGCGGATCGGCGCGCAGAACACCCCCATCAGGACGATGCCCGCCACGGCAGTGTCGAAGTTCGCGTGCAGCGTGAACGGGGCCGCGTCCGCCGACACGCGCACGCCGTCCGCCAGCACGGGATTGTGAAAGCCCGGGAAGCGATGCAGCGCGAACCCGAAGGCGCACAGGCCCGTCAGCACGAGCAGCGGGATGCGGATCCAGGCCCGTTCGCTGGCGCGCGCGCCGAAGGCCAACGCGAGGTAGAAGAACGTGGCGGCGACGCCGGATGCGTCGAGTACGCCGGTCGCCTTGCCGGCAGCGCAGGCGAGCAGCAGCCCGGCGCACCAGGTCCAGTCGCGATTTCCGCCCACGGGCGGTACCGGCAGCCAAAGCAACAAGACGGCCAGCGCCAGCGCGCCGAACGCCGGCACCAGGTCGGGAGCGAGCAGCATCGATCAGCCGTGCGAACGCTTGTGCATCTGTTTGTGCATGCGGCGCAGGCCGAGCCACACGAGGCCCGCGACGACGGGCACCAGCGCGCCCGTCAGCATGTCCGGGTTGACCGGCAGGCCGATGCTCTTGAGGCCCTTGCCGGCATAGCCGAGCAGGCCGACGACGTAGTACGAGATCGCGGCCACGGACAGGCCCTCGACGGCCTGCTGCAGGCGCAGCTGCTGGGCGGCGCGGCGGTCCATCGATTGCAGGATCTGGCGGTTCTGGGTTTCCTGCACGATGGAGACGCGCGTGCGCAGCAGGTCGTTGACGTTGGCGATGCGGCGCGCCAGCGCTTCCTGGCGCGCGGCCGTGGATTCGCACGTGTTCATGGCGGGCGTCAGGCGGCGGTCCATGAATTCCTCGACGGTCGGCACGCCTTCGATGCGGGCCTCGCGCAATTCCTCGATGCGCGCCTTGACGAGGCGGTAGTACGCCTTCGACGCGGAGAAGCGGTAGCCGTTGTCGAGCGAGAGTTTTTCCAGCCGGGCGGCGAGCCGCGTGATCTGTTCCAGCAGGTCCTGGTCGCCGGCGACGGCCTCGCCCGCGACCATGCGTTCGGCGAGCGTGGCGAGTTCGGCCTCGATGTCGTCGAGCGCCGCGGACACGGCGCGCGCGGCCGGCAGGCCGAGCAGCGCCATCATGCGATAGGTGTCGATTTCCAGCACGCGCTGCGCCAGGCGGCCGGCCTGCTGCGCGCGCATCTCGACGTCGCGCAGCACGAAGCGCGCGAAGCCGTCGGCCTGGATCGCGAAATCCGTCCACACCTCGCCGCCCTGCATCACGCGCGAGCCGACCAGGTTACTGCCCGCGAAGCCTTCATGCAGCGCGGCCGGATCGGCCGCGCCGCGTTCCATCAGCACGTGCGCGGCGGACATCAGGCGGCCATGCAGGCCGAGGATCCACGCCTGCGGCAGGTGCGCGAGCGGCATGCGTGCGAACGCCTCCGCCAGCGACCGCCCCGGCGCGATCTTCTCGGTGAACGTGTAGGTGGCGAACTCGGTATGGCACTCCCACTTGAGGCGGAAGCGGCCGAAGTCGTGATAGAAGTGGTTGGCTGTCACGTTCGGCGCGGCGACCCCGAAATGGCCGCACAGCGCTGCCAGCAGCGCGTGCTGGTTGGGCGCATGTGCGCTGCGCGAGCCGGATTCGCTGGCGCGGTACACGGCGAGGTGGGTGATGGCTTCGGGCGCTTCCAGCCGAAGGAAGGGACGCGAATGGATTTCGGCGGCCAGCGGAATGCGCTGGGCGTGGCTCAGGCTCGAATAAGCGGTCGTCATGGTTCGGTTCATCGGCTGCGGGGAGTGACGCCAGTCTTGTGAATTTGCTGGCAATGTTTCCATTGTACATGCGTATGCACGCCGTCAACCTGCAATCGTCCAAGCTGCGCAATTTGGTCTGGCCACTTGCGGTATTATTCAGACCAAACTAAGATGCGTTTCTGGCAATCGCCGCTACATTTTCTGGACTCCGAACAATGAGAAAAATGCCCGCGCCTTCCGATGCGGTTGCGGCCGAGCCGCGACTGTATCGCGTGGTGTCCGGCCGGATCGAAGCGCTGATCCGGGAAGAAAACATCAAGCCGGGCGAACGCCTTCCCGCCGAGYGCGACCTGGCGACGAAGCTGGGTGTCTCGCGCACGTCGCTGCGCGAGGCGCTGATCGCGCTCGAACTGGGCGGCGTGGTCGAAGTCCGCGGCGGCTCCGGCGTCTACGTCAGCGAACAGGCGGTACCGAAGGCGGCGCGGCCGGCCGCCGGCCCCGGTCCGTTCGAGGTGCTGGCCGCGCGCCGCATGATCGAGGTCGAGGTGGCGGCGCTGGCCGCGAAGAACGCGACGCCGGCCGCCGTCGACGCGATCCTCGTCGCCGTCGAAGAGATGGAACAGAACCAGGACGACCTGGGCGAGAACGAATCGGCCGACCGCAACTTCCACCTCGCGATCGCGCGCGCGGCCGGCAACAGCGCCCTCGTCGGGGTGATCGAATACCTGTGGAACCAGCGCGACAGCCTGTGGCACAAGCTGACGGAGCACTTCCAGACCGAGGAACTGCGCCAGCAGACGCTGCTCGACCACCGCGCCATCCTGACCGCGATCGCGTCGCAGGATGTCGCCGGCGCACGGCAGGCGATGCGTGCGCACCTCGACCGCGTCACGCGCACGTTCTCGCGTGGCTGACCGCAGCGCCATGGCCATCTGGGTCGACGCCGACGCCTGCCCCGCCGTCATCAAGGACATCCTGTTCCGCGTGGCGGACCGCGTGCAGATCGACGTCACGCTCGTCGCCAACCAGTTGATCCGCGTGCCGGGCTCGCGCTTCGTTCGCGCACTGCAGGTGCCTGCGGGTCCGGATGCTGCCGATGCGGAAATCGTCGCGCGCGTGCAGGCCGGCGACATCGTCGTGACAGGGGACATCCCACTCGCGGCGCTGGTGCTGGACAAGGGCGGGCTGCCCCTGAATCCGCGCGGCGAGTGGTACACCAGGGACACCATCGCCCAGCAACTGACCATGCGCGCATTCATGGAAGAGTTGCGCGGCAGCGGCGTGGATACGGGCGGGCCGGCCGCGTTCAGCCAGGCGGACCGGCAGCGGTTTGCGAATGCGCTGGATCGGGAGCTGGCGCGGCGCGGGAATCGGCCGTAGTCCGGTCAGGCGGGACATGGCGGCCGCGCCGCCGCTAGGGCCGATGCGGTATTGCGGGGACCCAATGACTTAGTCGATTATATTGCGCAGTGTACTGATCTTTAAGGCAGGCCGCGACGCTGCTGGCGTACGCGCATTCCCGATCCCGGTCTTTCAGCCAATCGCGTTGCAAGGTCCGGAGCTGTCCCTGCGCAATGGTAGTGCCGCTACCCAACCGGATCCTGTTGTATAGCTCGCTCAATGCCAGATCTTGAGCAGATAGCGTCTCATCGGCACAAATTGTTTTTTCAATTTCGCTGGCTGCAAGGTTGCAATCGAACGCCGGACCTGTAGAGGGCGGTTGAAATTTCGCTAACGCGCTAAACTTCCTGGAGTCCAGTTTGATTCGCTCACCAGAGCGACCGATGAATTCGGCGGACTCCGTTCCCAAATCGTGTTCGGTAAGCCATGAGATCAAAGCCAGCCTTGCCTGGACCGGGATATGATCGGCCGATATGCCATTGGAGCCAAGACGCAAGGTGCCCGACAGGTAATATGCGCCCAAGCCGATTCCCGTTTTCGTGTCCACCCAGAGAAATCCCTTTTCCGTGCAACTATGGGGACGGCATGCGGACATGCTGACATAGCGCCCCTCGACAAGCACGACCGGATCCGGTGGTCCACCAAGAGCCTGCAAAACGTCATCCGACAGCATTGGCGGAACGCGAGTGTTCACCAGTCCTGTGGCGCGCTTATCCCACACAAATTCGTTCGTCGATTTGCCTTCATACCCCAACAGCCAGGTGGTAGATGTCTTCTCTTTCTCAGCCTGGCTGGCATCGGCATGGGATAACGCAGAGGTCGAGATGAATAACACGCTTAGCGCAAGTGCAATAAATCGGGATTTCATCAGGCTTCCTCCAGCTCGAGTCAGGGCGTCACGACTGCCATCGCCGTTGCTCGTCGGACTATGGCAACCAGTGTGGGCCCGACGCGCACATTGTCATTTCGTGACGATTTGCGTCACGGACTTGCCGGTGGCCGCGTCCTCGATCCACACCGACGATTTTTCTTTTTTCAAGTCACCCTTGACCAGGTAGACGTGATCGGCCTCCGGCAGGAAATCCACCGTGCCCTCGACCGAGAAAAAAGTCCCGGCCATTTGGCTCGCGAGCGCATGAATGGGCGCGCCGG
>NZ_JBFUDR010000338.1:0-6074 GCF_056404615.1 Massilia sp. P2_C2
CTTGTAGCCAGTCTTACGGCTGACGCCGAAAGACTGGCAAAGGGCCTGCATATTCACATCAGGTGCAGTCGCCAGGCGAGCAAATTCAAGACGAGAAGACATTCGGGAACTCTCCTTCCAAGGCATTGCACGCTCCGATTGTTAGCTGTGCAATGATCATAAAAGGTGTTACCTATGTCTCTAGACAAGTGTTACCCATGTCTATGTGCTGAACAGGGTGCCCACCCTACTGGGATAGTTCGCGCCCCCGGATAGGTTCTTACTGCATCGAGTGCAGGCCGATGACATTGCCCTCGGTATCCTCGACGAGGGCGATGTAGCCGTACTGCCCGATCGAGAATTTATCCTTGAAGATGCGCCCGCCGTTCGCGGCGGCGCGTCCCGCTTCCACGGCGCAATCGGCACAGCTGAAATACACGATCGTGCTGTTGCCGCCGGCCTTGCAGCCTTCCATCTTCACGAGCGAGCCGGCGGCGCGGCCGGCGTTCGGATCGCCAGTGAACGCCCACATCTGCAGGTCGTGCGACGACCCGCCGCCCTCCGGGGCGAGGTTCTCCAGCTTCGCTTCGAACACGGCTTCATAAAAGCTGCGGGCGCGCACGATGTCGTCCACATAGATTTCGAACCAGCCTACGACGTTCCGTTCCATTTCGGTCTCCTTGATGAAGGGGGGTTGATGAAGCAGGGGTGAATCAAAACGTTTCCGCCGCGCCGCCGACGAGGATGGTGACGCCTTCCACGCGGGTGCGGATCAGGCAATCGCCGCCCGTCGCGCGGCCCTGGCGCAGCCGGATGCCCAGTCCGAGCAGCGCCGTCAGCGCACCGGCCGCGACGCCCGTCGCGCTGTCTTCCAGACTCGGGTCGAGGTGATTGAAGTTGCGGCCCTCGAACGTGCCGTCGTCGCGCCGGCACCAGGCATAGATGCCGTTCACGCCGACCTCCTTGCCCCACGCGGCGATGCGCGCAAGGTCGGGCGAGAGACTGTACAACGCGTCCGTATCCGCCACCTTGACGAGCAGCTTGGGACTGCCGACGGAGGCCACGCGCGGCGGTGTGGCCAGCGACGCCGCCGGCAGTCCCAGCAGTTGCGCGGCGGTCGCCACATCGACATCCGCAGCAAGCACCGGCTGGGCGGCAAGGCGCACGAAATAATCGTTTTCGCTACGCACCAGTTCCAGCACCTGTCCCTTGAGCGCCGTACGCACGGCGATCGTGCCGGCATCCGGCTTGCGCCCGAACAGCACGGCCGCCACGGCCAGCGTCGCGTGCAGGCACAGGGGGCTGCGCATGTGCGGGTAGTAGAAATCCACGGACAGCGCGCCGTCGGCATCGGCATCGAGGAAGACGCAGGTCGTGCCGCGCGCGCGGGCGAGGGCCTGGCGACCGTCCGGGTCTTGTGCGTGGTCCTCGATGACGAGGGCCGGGTTCCCGGTACCGGGACGGGAACTGAAGCAGCGCAAGGAATGGATGTTCATATTGGGCGCGGTCGGGTTCGTCGGATATACTGTGTTTATATACAGTATTTCATGATACACCATTTTATTAAAAGCGCCATGTTAAATCTTCCACCAACCCGTTTAAAGCCACCGGCAATCGACCCCAACCTCGGCGCGGCGGCGGGGTTGCCGGCCTATGCGGAACTGTTCTGCCTGTCGAACTTCTCGTTCCTGCAGGGCGCATCGCATGCGGAAGAACTGGTGGACCGCGCCGTGCAACTGGGCTACACGGCGCTGGCGCTGGCGGACGAGTGCTCGCTGGCCGGCGTCGTGCGTGCGCATGCGGAGGCGAAGCGGGCGCAGCTCCCGTTCATCGTCGGCGCCCATTTTCACCTGCAGCATCCGGACGGGCGCCGTGCCCTGTCCCTGCTGCTGCTGGCGCAGAACCGCAACGGCTACGGCAACCTGTCGGAAATGATCACACTGGGCCGCACGCGCAGCGAGAAGGGTAGCTATTTGCTGCATCCGTCCGACTTCGATGCGCCGGAGGGCGACCTCGAACACCTGCGGGGCATGCCGGACTGCCTGGCGATCCTGCTGCCCGCGTATCCCGGTCACACGCAGGACGATGTGGACCGGCTGCACCGGCAGGCCGCGTGGCTGGCGCAGACGTTCCCGGGCCGCGCGTGGATCGGCCTGAACCTGCTGCACCGCGCGTTCGACGACGCGCACCGCGCCGTCATCGAGGAGGTGAGCTGGCAGCACGGCATGCGCATCGTCGCCTGCGGCTACGTGACGATGCACGTCCGCTCGCGCAAACCCCTGCAGGACACGATGACGGCGATCCGCATCGGCAAGCCGGTGGCGCAATGCGGCTACCAGCTCGCGCCGAACGCCGAGCAGCACCTGCGTTCGCGCGTGCGCCTGGCGAACATCTATCCGCGTGCCGCGCTGGACGAGACGGTGCGCATCGCGCGGCTGTGCACGTTCTCGCTGGACGAGCTGCGTTATGAATATCCGGACGAGGTGGTGCCGCCCGGGCACACGGCCGCGAGCTATCTGCGCGAGCAGACCTGGATCGGCGCGCACCGGCGCTTCACGGCCGGCATCCCGGCCAAGGTGCAGGCGCAGATCGAGCACGAGCTGGCGCTGATCGCCGAGATGCGCTACGAGCACTACTTCCTCACCGTGTACGACATCGTGCGCTACGCGCGCTCGCAAAACATCCTGTGCCAGGGGCGCGGTTCGGCCGCCAATTCCGCCGTGTGCTACTGCCTGGGCATCACGGAAGTGGACCCGGCGCGCGGCAACCTGCTGTTCGAGCGCTTCATCTCGAAGGAGCGGAACGAGCCGCCCGACATCGACGTCGACTTCGAGCACCAGCGGCGCGAGGAAGTCATCCAGTACATTTATCAAAAATATGGCCGCCCCCGCGCGGCGCTGGCGGCCGTCGTCATCAGCTACCGGCCGAAGAGCGCGCTGCGCGACAGCGGCCGCGCGCTCGGCGTCGACCTCGCCATCGTCGACAAGGTCTGCAAGCAGCACCCCTGGTTCGACAGCAAGGCCGACCTGCTGAACCGCCTGGCCGAAAGCGGCCTCGATCCGGCCGCGCCGCTGTCGCAGCAATGGGCATCGCTGGCGCAGCGCCTGCTCGGCTTCCCGCGCCATTTGTCGCAGCATCCGGGCGGCTTCGTGATGGCGCGCGGGAAGCTCTCGCGCCTCGTCCCCATCGAGAACGCGACGATGGAGGACCGCAGCGTGATCCAGTGGGACAAGGACGACCTCGAGGAACTGGGTCTCATGAAAGTGGACGTGCTGGCGCTCGGCATGCTGTCGATGCTGCGCCGCGCGCTGGAGCTGGTCGGCCTGCGCCATGGCACGACGTTCGAGATGCAGGACATCCCCCACGACGACAAGGCCACCTACGACATGATCTGCCGGGCGGATACCGTCGGCGTGTTCCAGATCGAATCGCGCGCGCAGATGAGCATGCTGCCGCGGATGAAGCCGCGCCGCTTCTACGACCTCGTGATCGAAGTCGCGATCGTGCGTCCGGGGCCGATCCAGGGCGGCATGGTGCACCCGTATCTGAAACGGCGCGAGCAGAAGGAGCCGGTCGTGTATCCGAGCCCGGACATGAAGCTGGCTTTGGCCCGCACGCTGGGCGTGCCGATCTTCCAGGAGCAGGTGATGCAGGTGGCGATCCTCGCAGCCGGCTTCACGCCGGGCGAAGCGGACCAGCTGCGCCGCGCAATGGCCGCGTGGAAGAGGAAAGGGGGCCTGGAAAAATACTATGAGCGCATCGTCGGCGGCATGCTGGAACGGGGATACGACCAGGCCTTCGCCGAGCAGATCTTCAGCCAGATCCAGGGCTTCGGCGAATACGGTTTCCCCGAGTCGCATGCGGCCAGTTTTGCGCTGCTCGCCTATGCCAGTTCCTGGCTCAAGTGCCACGAGCCGGCCGCGTTCCTGTGCGCGCTGCTGAACAGTCAGCCGATGGGTTTCTACAGCCCCTCGCAGCTCGTGCAGGATGCGCGCCGCCACGGCATCGAGGTGCGGCCCGTCGACATCACGATCAGCTGTTGGGAATCCACGCTGGAAGACCTCGACGACCAGGGAGAGGGCACCGCGGGCGGCCAGCCGCCCGTGCGCCTGGGCCTGCACATGCTGCGCGGGATGGGGCAGGAAGCCGCCGAGCGCATCGAGATCGCGCGTGCGATCCGCCCGTTCGCCGACGTGGCCGACCTCGCGCGCCGCGCCGGCCTCGACCGGGGCGACCTGCAGGTGCTCGCGGCCGGCAACGCGCTGGGTCCGCTCGCGGGGCACCGCCGCCAGGCCTTGTGGCAGGCGGCGGGCGCCGTGCCCGACAAGGACTTGCTGCGGCCCACGACGACCGTGGAGGAGGTGCCGGACCTGCCCGCGCCGCAGGAAGGCGAGGAGATCGTCGGCGACTACCGCGCGCAAGGCCTCACCCTGGGCCGCCATCCGCTGGCGTTGTTGCGCGAACGGCTGCTGGCGCAGCGCTTCCTGCCGGCCGAGGTGTTGCAGGACTTTCAGAATGGCCAACTGGCGCGCGCCTGCGGCATCGTCACCGTGCGCCAGCGTCCCGGCACGGCGAAGGGCGTGCTGTTCCTCACCATCGAGGACGAGACGGGCAACATCAACGTGATCGTCTGGCCGCAGCTCGTCGAACAGCAGCGGCGCGAAGTGCTGAACGCGTCGCTGCTGGGCGTGTACGGCGTGTGGCAACGGGAAGGCGAAGTGCGGCACCTGGTGGCGAAGCGGCTGGTCGACATGTCGCACCTGCTCGGGAAGCTGGATACGCGCAGCCGGGATTTCTGCTGACGCGGGACTTTGTCAATCCCGCATTATTTTTCTTGACACATTTGCGAGGAACTGCTATCGAAAACGTGTGCACAAGTGCTCACCGTTCTCTTCCTGCCCCGAGCCGTCCTGCTGACCGTGCTCGTGCCTGGCAGGCGTCACTTTCCCGCCTCCCGCCAGCCCATCGCCGGCGGCAGTGCCCGGCGTCACCGCCCGGCTCGCCAAGGGTAGCGCAGTTTGCGCCGCGAGGGCGCCGGTTGCGAGCCGTTGCAGATTGATCGCCGCGTTCACGTCGCGGTCGTGGTGCGTACCGCACGCGGCGCAGGTCCAGGAGCGTTCGCACAGACCCAACGCGACGTATCGGTCGCCGCACGACGAACACAGCTTGCTCGATGGATACCAGCGGTCCGCCAGCACGAGTCGGGTACCGTAACGCTCGGCCTTGTACTGCAGCTGCCGCCTGAATTCGTAAAAGCCGACATCGGAGATCGCGCGCGCGAGGCGGACGTTGGCTAGCATCCCGCGTACGTTCAGATCCTCGATCACGACCGTTTTATTTTCGCGGCACAACCGGGTAGTCAGCTTGTGCATGAAGTCGGCACGCACGCGGGCGATGCGCTCGTGCAGTCGCGCCAGCGCGCGGGCGCCGCACGTCCGGTTCTTCGATACCGGCAGCCGTGTGCCTTTCGGGATCGGTCCCTTGATGCCGTCGGCTGCCTTGGCCGCTTCCAGCTTGCGCGACTGGCGCCGCGAGCGGATGCGCAGGCGCCGCAGCGCGGCCGCGAGCGGACGCGGTGCCGCGATCTTTTCGCCGCTAGACAGGGTGGCGGCCGTGCTCACGCCCAGATCGACGCCGATGACGCCGGCACCCATGCGGTAGAGGCGCGCAATATGATCGGGCACCTCGACCTGCACCGCAAGATACCAGTGGTCGGCCTGGCGCCCGACACTTGCCCCCATGATCCTGCCGGGCCAACGCAGATGCTCGCGTAGTTGCACGCGGCCGACCTTCGGCAACACTGCCTCCGTCCCTTCGATGCGGAATTTATCGTTGGCAACGTAGAACGCATCGCGACAACGCCCTTTTTTCTTGAAACGCGGCCGGTGCGCCTGTCGGCCCGTGCGGCGCTGGTCGAAGTAGCGGGACCACGCTTTTGCCAGGTTCGCGAAGGGTTGTGCGTGGGCGTCGCGGTGGATGGTGCGCAGCCAGGGCAGGCCGTCGTCGTCCAGCCAGTCCGGGTCCGAATATTTGATGCCGTTGAACTGCTTCTTCAGTGCCATCGCATTCGGTTTCTGGCCGACGGCGACCTGGCG
>NZ_JBFUDR010000339.1:0-6072 GCF_056404615.1 Massilia sp. P2_C2
AGTCAGTACCTTGTGTTTTTCATACAACGCCTGGGCCAGGCCCAGCGTGTTCTTGGCCGAGAAGCCGAAGCGGCCATTGGCCTCGCGCTGCAGCGACGTCAGATCGAACAGCGCAGGCGCCATCGACGTCGTCGGTTTCGATTCCTCGGTAACCTTGCCCTGCTTACCCATGCAGGCCGCGACGATCGCTTCCGCATCGACCTTGGCCCACAGGCGCTCGGCGCGTTTTTCCGGGTCGTCGTCCTTCTTGAACTTCGTGTCGAGCCAGCGGCCTTCATACGTGCCGGCGGCGGCACGGAATTCCGCGCGCACTTCCCAGTAGTCGCGCGGCACGAATTTCTTGATCTTCTCTTCGCGCTCCACGACGATCGACAACGTGGGCGTCTGGACGCGGCCCACGGTCGTCAGGTAGAAGCCGCCTTCCTTCGAGTTGAAGGCGGTCATCGCGCGCGTACCGTTGATGCCGATCAGCCAGTCGGCTTCCGAGCGGCAACGGGCGGCATCGGCCAGCGGCAGCATTTCCTGGTCGCTGCGCAGGTGGGCGAAGCCGTCGCGGATGGCGTTCGGCGTCATCGATTGCAGCCACAGGCGTTTGACGGTCTGCTTGGCCTTGGCGTTCTGGGCGATCAGGCGGAAGATCAGTTCACCTTCGCGGCCCGCGTCGCATGCGTTGATCAGGGTATCGACATCCTTGCGCTTGATCAGCTTGTTCAGCACTTTGAGGCGCGACTCGGTCTTCGCGATCGGATTCAGCGCGAAGTACGGCGGAATCATCGGCAGGTGCGTAAAACTCCATTTGCCGCGCTTGACGTCGTACTCCTCGGGCACCGCGATCTCGAGCAGGTGGCCGACGGCGGACGACAGGACGTATTCGTCGGATTCGAAATACTCATCGTGCTTGGTAAAGCCGCCGAGCGCCTTGGCGATGTCGTTCGCCACGGAGGGCTTTTCGGCAATGATGAGGGCTTTGGTCATATGGTTTCTCGTACTTGTTCTGGGCTTGGCTCGCGCATCATACATGAGCCGTAGAGGGAAACGGCTCGGTCAGCCGATCCTTTGTTAGCTTATTAGTAACTATTGGCAGGTAGCGGCCAATGATAAGCGGGTTGGCGCGCAATCCGCAAGTAGACTGTGCCTGCGTGCGCATTGCGGCAACCCGGCCATGCTGCCTCGAAAAATACGCGGGATCTTGCTTTAGCGCAAGAAAAAACGGGGCCGCAGCCCCGTTCCATATATTATCGATCGTATCTGTTACAAGTGTCAGTGCAGCAGGCGCGGCGCGGCATCTTCCTCGTCCGAACCGAACAGGTCGTCGAACATCAGCGCATCCGGCTCCTTGCCCTGGCTCCACAGGAGCATCAGGACGATGATCTTCAGCTTGCCCAGCGTGACGGGCGACTCGTCCAGCGCCAGCGCGCGTTCGATGACGATCTCGCGCTGCGACGCGGACAACAATCCGGCCAGTTCCAGGAACTGGATGAAGCCGACGGCGGCGCTGCCGAGCGTGTCGACTTCCTGGGCGATGTAGAAGCGCGTGCCGCTCGATTCGAGGGCGGGGTTGGTGGTCCCGGCCATTTCTGTCAGGCCATTCAGCCAGTCCAGCGCTTCGGAAATTTCGACATCGTCGAAACCGACGGCAGACAGCTTGCGTGCCAAGGCAGCCGGCTCGGGGCAGGCATCGGGACGGTAATACGTCTCGTAGAGGTAGACTAGGATGTCGAACATGGTGACGCTACTGTAGCAGCTAAGCTTCGTGTGGCACAAGTGCGTCACGTGCTCCACTACCGCCAGGAAATGCCGGCGTTGTTTATCGGCCTTATCGGGTTCGCCACCTTATTTTCCTCGCATTATCGCCTGTTTAGCCGTTTCCTGTTCTCTGGATGAGGCCTCCGGCCAATCGCTCGATCCGCCCCGCCAGCTCCAGCACGAGCAGGTTCGCGCTGAGCTCACCCGCATGCCAGCCGAGCCTGGCCAGCAGCACGTCGGGCGCCACGGGATCGTGGCCGAGGGCGGCCAGCAGCGCCGATCCGGCCTGCGTGCCGGCATCCTGGCCGGGCATGTCATCGATCCTGATATCCGGCTCGGGTAGATGCGCTGCCAGCAATGGTGATAACGCGAGGGCTTCCAAAACGTCCTGCGCCGTCTCGACGAGCCGGGCGCCTTCGCGGATCAGCGTGTGGCACCCCTTGGCCAGCGCCGCGTGGATCGAACCGGGGATGGCGAACACGTCGCGCCCCTGCTCGGCAGCCTGCCTGGCCGTGATCAGCGAACCGGATTGCGCCGCCGCCTCGACGACGAGCACGCCGACCGCGAGTCCGCTGATGATCCGGTTACGCCTGGGGAAATTGCTTGGGATGGGGGGCGTGCCGATGGGGTATTCGCTGACGATGCAGCCGTCCTGCGCGATGCGCTCGCACAGGACGCGGTTACGGGCCGGATACGCCTGGTCGGGGCCGGTGCCGACGACGGCGATGGTGCCGCCGCAGCGGCGCAGCGCCCCTTCGTGCGCGGCGGCGTCGATGCCCAGCGCGAGGCCGGACACGATGCACAGCCCAGCCCCGGACAAGGCCTCGGCGAGGGCCGTCGCGTTCGCCCTGCCCTGCACGCTGGCGTTGCGGCTGCCGACGATGGCGAGGCAAGGCCCGTCCAGCAGCCGCGCATCGCCTCTAATATAGAGGAGCAGCGGTGGATCGGGGATCCGGGCCAGCAGTTCGGGATAGCCGGGCTCGCCCAGCGCGAGGACGCGGTGGCCGGGGGCCTCCAGCCACGCCAGCGTGGCGTCCAGCAGGCGGCAGATTGCCTCGGTTGGCGGTTGCAGCAGCGCATGCGCCAGCGCCGGGCCGACGCGGGCCGCCAATGCGGCATGGCCGGCGGCGAAGACGGCCTCCGGGCTGCCGAAGGCGTCCAGCAGCGCGGCGGCCGTGCGGGGGCCGATGCCGGGGCAGCGGTCCAGGCGGAGCCAGGCCGCCAGCCGGGAGGGGGATAGTGCAGGCACTGCGTGAAGGTCCGCGTCCTGCACGGTACTCTACTCCGGTGATCGCGCGACGTCGCCGATCTGGACGGGTGCCGTCACCTGCATGACCAGGCCATACGCGACGTGGTTGAAAACCCGGAAGATGAACAGTTCGCCGTATTGCTCGTCCGGGAGCCTCAGTTTGGCCTTGCCGAACCCGAGGAAACCTTTGCTTTCCGGGTCCGTCACGGTCTGTCCGAGATGATAAAGCTGCAGCACGGCGCCGACATCGAGTCCGTCAAGTGTGCCCCGATTGACAGTCACGACCTGGTTCTGCGAAGCGAAGTTCGATTCGGACGCCATGGCCATCACGCGCGCCGCCACCGGTCGCGCGGGCGCGTGCGGCACGTAGTTGCGCAGCGGCGTGGGCGGCGTCGGCAGCAGGCGGTCGCCGACGCCCATTTCCTTCACGGAACGAGTGACGACGAATGTGTGCACGTCCGTGCCCGGCCCCGCTGCCTTCACCAGGCGCGCCGTACCGACATAGGCCGCCTCGTGGGCGACGACGAGGTTCGTGTCCGGATCGCGCAATTCCTTGCCCGGGCGGAACACCTGGAAACTGGTCGCGCCGTCGAGTGCGCCGCGCACATAGATGCGGTCGCCCTCGCCCAGGTAAAGCCGGTCTTCCTGCGCCGCGACGATGCGTGCGGCGCCGGCCAGCGCCTGCGGCTCGACGACGAGCGGCTGGGTCAGGAAAGGTTCGATCGCGCCGGGCGGGATGGCGGGCACGGCATTGTCCTCGTCCATGCGCTCCGTGCGCAGTTGCGGGGACAGGCGCACCAGCGGCGGCTGGCCGGCGTCCGCTCCGGCGCCCGGCCGGTTCAGCGTCAGGCGACCATGGGCGCGATCGAAATACACGATCTGGCCGGGATAGATCCAGTGCGGATTGCGGATCTCGTCGCGGTTCAGGCCCCAAACCTGGGGCCAGCAC
This sequence comes from Massilia sp. P2_C2, assembly GCF_056404615.1. NCBI lineage: Bacteria > Pseudomonadati > Pseudomonadota > Betaproteobacteria > Burkholderiales > Oxalobacteraceae > Massilia > Massilia sp. P2_C2. The sequence goes on from NZ_JBFUDR010000339.1 coordinate 3,945, forward strand.
CATGGATGCTCGAGGAAGGTGCCGGAAATGTCCCATAGGGTATCGCCCTTGACGACGACGTGCTGGTCGGGGGCATTCGGGCGGAACGAACAGCTGGTGGCGGCCTGGGCCGGGCCGGCGCCGAGACATGCCACCACGGAGGTAAATGCGGCCGCGGCGGTGGCGCGGGTCATGAGCGACCGGGCAGCGCCTGTGCTAAAATTTTTCATTGGAGAGTCCGTAAAGTGCGGCAATGATCGCGCTACGCCACCGCAGCCGGCAACAAAGCAGGAAACCGACGACTCTTCGACCGCACCGCGGAGCGAGAAGGGGCGCAAGAGTTGCCTTACTGAATCAAATTCTGCCGAGAAATCCCTGAACTAGCAAGACAAATTGGGTACCTCGAAAAACCGTCGCGAGCGGCCGCCATGTTGTCCGAGAAGCGCAGCTGTACGAGTAGTACAGTGAGCATCGCAGGGCAACAGGGCAACGCGCAGCAGGTTTTTCGACGTGCCCAACCGTGCCCGCCAGCGGGGGCGGCGTGTTGCGTTTATGTCTGCGCAACCCAATATAACGATTACCGAGTAACTTCGAATACACAGCCATGGCCTTACTGAACATCCTCCGCTACCCCGACCCACGCCTGCACAAGGTCGCCAAGCCGGTCACCGAATTCGGCGACCACCTCCACAAGCTGGTGGCGGACATGGCCGAAACCATGTACGAAGCGCCCGGCGTGGGCCTGGCTGCGACGCAGGTCGACGTGCACGAGCGCGTGGTCGTCATCGACGTGACCGAGACCAAGGACGACCTGCTGGTCTTCATCAACCCGGAAATCGTCTGGTCCAGCCCGGAAAAACAGGTCTACGACGAAGGCTGCCTGTCGGTGCCGGGCATTTATGACGGTGTCGAGCGTCCCTCGCGCGTGAAAGTGCGCGCCGTCGACCAGTTCAACAAGCCGTTCGAGCTCGAAGCCGACGGCCTGCTGGCCGTGTGCATCCAGCACGAGATGGACCACTTGATGGGCAAGGTCTTCGTGGAATACCTGTCGCCGCTGAAGCGCAACCGCATCAAGACCAAGCTGCAGAAGGAAGAGCGCGACATGCAGCGCTCTTCCGCCCGCCGCGCATGACCGCGAAGATGAAAGTCGTCTTTGCCGGCACGCCGGAATTCGCCGCCGTCGCGCTGCGTGCCCTGCTGGACGCCGGCTTCGAGGTGCCGCTCGTGCTGACCCAGCCGGACCGTCCGGCCGGCCGCGGCATGCAGTTACAGGCATCCGCCGTAAAACAGGTCGCCGTCGCGCACGGCATTCCCGTGCTGCAGCCGCTGTCGCTGCGCATGGACGCGAAGGACCCGCAGCGCGCGAGCGAGGCGCAAGCCGCGCATGAGCGCCTGCTGGCCACGGATTACGATGTGATGGTCGTGGCCGCGTATGGCCTGATCCTGCCGCGCTCCACCCTGGACATTAAACCCTGCATCAATATCCACGGGTCCATCCTGCCCCGCTGGCGCGGCGCCGCCCCGATCCACCGCGCGATCGAAGCGGGCGATGCGGAGACGGGCGTCACCATCATGGAAATGGAAGAAGGCCTGGACACGGGGCCGATGCTGCTGATCGAGCGCGTGGCCATCGACGACACGGACACGACCGGTACCCTGCACGACAAGCTGGCGGCCCTCGGCGGCCGCATGATCGTCGATGCGCTGCATCAGATGGCGCAGGGCCGGCTGGAAGCCGTGCCCCAGCCGGAGGCAGGCGTGACCTATGCCGCCAAGATCGGCAAGGAAGAAGCGAAGCTCGACTGGACGCTGCCGGCTTTGGCACTGGCGCGCAAGGTGCGCGCGTTCAATCCGTTCCCGGGCGCGCATGGCCAGGCAGGCGCGACGACGATCAAGGTCTGGAACGCCCAGCCGGCCGACGGCCAAGGACAGCCGGGCCAGGTGCTGCAGGCTGACGCCCAGGGCATCGTCGTCGCCTGCGGTGCGGGTGCGCTCCGCTTGACGGAATTGCAAAAGCCAGGCGGCAAGCGCCTGGCAGCGGCCGAATTCCTGAAGGGTTTTTCGTTCGACGGGCTCGCGTTCGCGTAACGTCGTGTTACATCAATAGTTACATCAATAAAGAAGGGCCTCAGCCGGATGGCGCCGGCTG
>NZ_JBFUDR010000340.1:0-6042 GCF_056404615.1 Massilia sp. P2_C2
AGCGGATGCCGGTCAGGTCGACGATGGCGCCGAACATGATCGGCAGGATGAAGCCACCGAGACCGCCGGCCAGGCCGACGACGCCCGAGACGGCACCGATGTTGTCGCTGTAGTCGTCGGCGATGAAGCGGAAGACCGAGGCCTTGCCGATCGCCATGGCGACGCCGACGACGAACAGCAGCAGGGTGAAGGTCACGGGGCCGAGGCCGATGTGCATGTCCATGCTGCCTGCGACGGTCTTGACGCTCATCGTCGTCTGCGGATACGACAGGATGAAGAAGCACACCCAGCACACCCACATTACCGACCAGGTGACCTTGTAGGCGCCGAATTTGTCCGAGATCCAGCCACCCAGTGCGCGCAGCACGCCGCCCGGCAGCGAGAAGCACGCAGCCAGCAGCGCGGCCTCTTTCAGGCCGAAGCCGTATTCGCCCACGTAGTACCTGGTCATCCACAGCGCCAGCGCGACGTAGCCGCCGAACACGACGGAGTAGTACTGGCAGTAGCGCCACACACGCGGATCCTTCAGCACGCGCATCTGCTGCGCGAAGCTCTCGCCCGATGCGGACTTGTGCGCCGGATCGGACCAGGTGCCGAACCAGAACAGCAACGCGGTGGCGACCATCGCGACCGCATACACCTTCGGCAGGCCCTGCCAACCGAGGCCGGCGATGATGGCCGGGGCCACGAACTTGGTCAGCGCGGAGCCGGAATTGCCGGCGCCGAACACGCCCATCGCGAAGCCGCGGCGTTCCTTGCCGAACCAGCGCGCGACGTACGGCGTGCCGACGGAGAACGAGCCGCCGGCCAGGCCGACGAACAGGCCGAGGACGAGGAAGTGCCAGTACTGCGTGGCGTAGCTGATGAGGTAGATGGGCAGCGCGCACGCGAGCATCAGCGTGAAGAACACGATGCGCCCGCCGTAGCGGTCGGTCCAGATGCCCAGCGGGACGCGCACGAGGGCGCCGCTCAGCACGGGCGTGGCGACGAGCAGGCCGAATTCCGTCTCGTTGAGGCCCAGTTTCGTCTTGATGGGGATGCCCAGCACGGCGAACATCATCCAGATGGCGAAGCAGATCGTGAAGGCGAACGTGCTGCTGACCAGGACCGCGAGGGGGCGTCTGTCGGTGCTCATGTTTTTTCTCCTGTTGAAAGCACTAGTCGATACGGGAAGCGTACGTGGCGCGGACGTGCCCAACCATTGGCCGGAGGTGTATTTCCGGCCGGGCAAGCGACCTAGGGGCTCTAGTCAAAAAGGCGTAGCGCCGTGTACGATGACGACTGGTCAAACAGCCGTACGAAAACGCCCATGCCGCACCCACTCACCCCGGACCAGCTCAGGAACATCGTCGACATCGCCGAGAACGCCGTGATCTGCACGGATGAGCGGCAAAAGATCATCTTTTTCAACCAGGGCGCGGAACGGGTATTCGGCTGGACGGCGGACGATGTCGTCGGCCAGGACCTGGCGATGCTGATGCCGGAACGCTTCCGCCCCGGCCATGCCGAGCGGGTGGCCGGCTTCCAGCACGGCGCGCGTACGGCGCGCCGCATGGGCGAACGGGGCACGATCTACGCCGTGCGCAAGGACGGCAGCGAATTCCCGGCCGAGGCGACCATCTCCAGGTCGGATGCGGACGGGCGCGTGATCCTCACGGCGATCCTGCAGGACATCTCGGAACGCCGCGCCTACGAGCGCGAGCTGGAACTGGCGCGCGACCGCGCGGAAGCGGCGATGCAGGCCAAGAGCATGTTCCTGGCCAATATGAGCCACGAGATCCGCACGCCGCTGAACGCCGTGATCGGCATGACGAGCCTGCTGCTGCACACGGACATCGACGAGGAGCAGCGCGACTACACGGAAACGATCCGTTCCAGCAGCGAGGCGCTGCTGGCCATCATCAACGACCTGCTGGATTATTCGAAGCTGGAAGCGGGGCGCCTGGACCTGGAGCGCCACGCGTTCGAGGTGCGCCGCTGCGTCGAGGAGGCGCTCGACCTGCTGGCCCCCGGCGCCAGCGAAAGGAACCTCGACCTCGCCTACATGATCGAGCCGGGCGTGCCCGCCACGATCCTCGCCGACGCCACGCGGCTGCGCCAGATCCTCGTCAATCTGCTCTCCAATGCGATCAAGTTCACGCACCACGGCGAAGTGGTCGTCACGGTGTCGGGCGCGCCGCGCGACGAAGGCGGCTACCGCCTCGTGTTCGCCGTGCGCGACACGGGCATCGGCATTCCGCCGCACCGCCTGGACGACATCTTCCACTCGTTCACCCAGGTCGACGCGTCGACGACCCGTCAATACGGCGGCACGGGCCTCGGCCTGACGATCAGCCGGCGCCTCGCCGAGATGATGGGCGGCGGCCTCACGGTGCAGAGCGAGCCGGGGCGGGGCTCGACGTTCAGCGCGGCCATCGTCGCCGACGCCTTCGACGACCAGCTGGCGGAGCACGTGTTGCGCGAGCGCGCGGCGACGGTGCGCGGACGGCGCATCCTGATCGTCGACGACAATGCCACCAACCGCCGGATCCTGATGAAGCAGGCGCTGTTATGGGGGATGGAGCCGCTGGCCGCCGCGTCGGCCGTCGAGGCGCTCGACCTCGTGCGCGACGGCCATCCGTTCGACGTGGCCGTGCTGGACATGCAGATGCCCGACATGGACGGCGGCCGCCTCGCGGCCGAGCTGCGCAAGCACCGCGACCGGGCGGCGCTGCCGCTCGTGCTGCTGACGTCCGTCGGTCATCGCCAGCACGGCGTGGACGGCGAGGCCGCGCGCGAATTCTCCGCCTGGCTGAGCAAGCCGATCAAGCCGGCCGCGCTGCTGGAAGCCCTGCAACAGGTGCTGGGTGCACGCCCGGCCGCGCGCCCGGCGCGTCCGGCGCCGAAGCCGGCACAGGCCGAGGCCGACCTGGCCATCCTCGTCGCCGAAGACAATACGATCAACCAGAAGGTGATCCGCCAGCTGTTGCTCCACCTGGGCTACCGCGCGGACGTCGTCGCCAACGGCCTCGAAGCCGTGGCGGCGCTGGAGCGCCAGGACTACCCGGTGATCCTGATGGACATGCAGATGCCGGAAATGGACGGCCTGGAGGCGACGCGCAAGCTGCGCCAGCGCTTCCGCGGCACCCATGCGCCGTACATCATCGCCATGACGGCGAATGCGCTGCCGGGCGACCGCGAACGCTGCCTGGACGCCGGCATGGACGACTACGTGCCGAAGCCGATCGAGATGGAGGTACTGGACCGGGCACTCGCCGCGGYGCGCGACCATGTGGCGAGCCGGCGCCAGGGTGGGGCGGTGCTCGACCCGTCCCGCATAGCCCAGCTGCGCGCGATCGACGACGAGGCGTCATTGCTGGACGACGTCGTGGATGCCTTCGTCGGCGAGGTGCCGCAGCTGCTGAACAAGCTGGAACACGCCGTGCGCGAGCAGGACGGGCAGCTGCTGGCGGCGACGGCGCACTACCTGTTGTCGAGCATCGATTTCGTGGGCGCCAACCGGATGCGGGTGCCGTGCACGAACCTCGAATTGATGGGGAAGGCGGAGAATTTCCAGGGTGCGGACGAACATCTCAATGCGCTCACGGCCGCGTATGACGAAACGAAAACGGTGCTCATTGCGTTGAGGTAGGGTGGGCACCCCGTACCCACGCGAACGTTCGCGGACCGCATGCGTCACGCGTGGGCTCGGGGAGCCCACCCTACGCGGTACGGGATGCATGTCCGCATCGCCGTTATAGGTTTGCGTCGCCGCGCCGTATTTACGTGTGTCGGTCCGCCCCGTTGCCCAAGCCCTGCTCGACGGCAAATACCGCCGCCTGCACCCGGCTCGACAAGCCGAGCTTCTTGAGGATGTTCTGCACGTGGATCTTGACCGTACTCTCGGCCAGGTCCAGCACGCGCGCGATCAGCTTGTTGCTTTCGCCTCGCGCCAGGCAGGCGAGAATCTCGCGCTCGCGCGGCGTCAGCTTGTCCAGTTCGGACGGCGGTGCCGCCGGCCGGGGTTCGCGCTGCTTCTGCAACTGGGCCACGAGCTTGGCCGCCATCGACTCGGCCAGCACGGATTCGCCGTTGGCCGCCCGTTCGATGGCGCGCTGGAGGTAGTCGGCGTCGATGTTCTTGATCAGGTAACCCCGCGCGCCGGCCTGCAGGGCGGTGGCGAGGTCCTCGCCTTCCTCGGATACGGTCAGCATGATCACGGCCGCCTCGGGCCAGCCCTGCAGGATCAGCTCCAGCGTTTCCACGCCGGTCATGCCGGGCATGTGCAGGTCGAGCAGGATCACGTCGGGCTTCAGCTGCATCGCCCGCTTGACGCCGTCGATGCCGTCCGACGCCTCCCCGACGACGGCGAAACGCGGATTGCGCTGCAGCAGCGAACGCACGCCGCTGCGGAACAATGTGTGGTCGTCGACCAGCAACACGCTGATCGGCTCGATCGGGTCTTGCATCTGGTACTCCATTCGATTCATGCGGCCCGCCTGTGTGCGCTCGCGACATGCAGGCGGACGGTGGTGCCCTTGCCGGCGCCGGAATCGATATCCAGGTCGGCATGGATGTGCCGGGCCCGTTCGCGCATGATGTGCAACCCGACGTGGCTGTCGCCTGCGCCGGGTTGGGCGGCGGTATCGAACCCGACGCCATTATCGCTGATCGATAGCGAAAAGTCTTGGCCGTCGCGCAGCCGTACGGCTACCGCGCCTGCGTTGGCGTGCTTGCGGATGTTCGACAGCGCTTCCTGCACGATGAACAGGATCTGCAACTGCTCCTCGCGCGAGAACGGGGGGCCGCCGCTGCCCTCGGCCGCGAAGCTCGCCTCGACGCCCGTCTGCGCGCGGAACTTGCGCACGGCGTTGCGCAGTGCGCTGTTCAGGTCATCCTCTTCGAGCCGGCTGCGGAAGTTCTGCAGCAGTTCGCGCACGTCCTCGTAGCTTTCCTGCACGCCCGCCCGCAGCATGGGCACGATCTCGGCCGCTTCCTGCTGCTGGCCGTGGCGCAGCGAGTCCTCCAGCATCTGCACCTGCAGGTTGAGGAAGTTCAGGCCCTGGGCGATGCTGTCGTGCAGGCCGCGCGCCACCATGTTGCGCTCTTCGGAGATGGCCATCTCGCGCTCGCGCGCGGCCAGGCGCATGTTCTCGATCGCGGTACCCAGCAGCCGCCCCAGCGTTTCCAGCAGGGCCGTCTCGCGGTCGTTGAACGTTCGCTGATCCGTGAAATGCAGGCTGAAGACCCCGAGGTGCTGGTCCTGCGCGAAGATCTGGAAGACGGAGACGGTGGCGAAGCCCTCGCGCGCACAACGCGACGGCTCCGGGTCGGGCAGGGTGCGCAGCAGGCGCACGACGGGCTGCCTGTCCTGCGCCGCCGAGCCGCACAGGCAGTCGCCCACGGGCATGCAGCGCTCGGTCCTCGCCATCTCGTCGGACAGGCCGCGCTGGACGACGAGGTGCAGCCGGTCGTTGCCTTCCTCGACGAGACGCACGGAACCGCCGGCGGCGCCGAAATAACGCATGATGCGGTCGACGAAGCCCTCGCACATCGGCTCGAGCGTCTGGCGCACCTGCAGGAACGCGGCGCTGTCGTACAGCAGCGCCAGTTCGCGGTTCTGGCCTTCCAGCGCCGCGGTCTTGGCGCGCACCTTGTCTTCCAGGCTGGCGTACACTCGTTCGAGCCGGTCGGCCATGTGGTTGAAGCCCGTGGCCAGCTGGCCGAATTCGTCGCGGCTGTCGACGTCCAGGCGTACGCCGAAATCGGTGTCGGCCATGCTGCGCATGCCGGCCTGCAGGCGCTCGACGGGTTCGACGATCAGGCTGAACATCAGGTACACGAGGATGACCGTGCCGCCCATCGCCAGTGCCATCAGCGCCAGCTGCGACGTGCGCAGCCAGAACGTGCGCACTTCGTTGTCGCGCTCGATCAGGCTGACGATCGCGTCGATGCTGYCCACGTAGTCGTCGACGGCACCGAGGAAGGCGCCCAGCGGCGCCACGCGGGCGTCGCCCTGTTCCTCCAGCACCCGCAGGGCCAGCGGGCGCAGCTCGCGCTGCC
>NZ_JBFUDR010000341.1:0-10419 GCF_056404615.1 Massilia sp. P2_C2
GGGCGAAAGCGGTACGGGCCATGCTCAATCCCTGCCCAGGCCCGAGGGGCCGATGCGTTCCGCATTCGGCACGTCCGAGATGCGGATGCGGATCAGGTGACGGCGCTCGTCCGTGAAGGTCGTCCGGCCGTGCAGCATGTGGTGGTTATCGACCAGCATCAGGGTATCGGTCGGCAACTGCTCGATGAAGCGCTCGGCGCCCGTCTCGGCCGCCTCGTTCATCAGTTCCACGGCGTCGCGCAGGGCCGGCGTGTCCAGGTCCGGACGGGCGTCGAGGCCCTTGATGATCGAATCGTAGCGCCAGCGCATCATGAAGCGCGGCGCCGGGCGCGCGCCGAAACGCTTGGCCTTCGACGGGCTGAACACGGTCGATACGAACATCTCCACGGTCTCGTCGCCGGCCGCGTACACGGCCGGAACACGGAACGGCACCGGCGTCGTACTCAGCAGCTCGAACGCGGCGCGGCCTTCCGGCGTGCGTTGCAGCGCACGGTAGATGCTCTCGGTGTCGACCAGCAGCGAATGGCCGCCATGGCAGCGCGCGGCGTTCACGACGTACAAAATAAATTGTTCCTCAGGCATCGGATAGAACGACGAGTCCGTATGCATGTCGGCGCGGCCGACGCGTTCGGAAAACGTCGTGAAGCGGCTGCCGCCTTCCTTGACCGGCATGGCGCGCACGTCCCAGGCCACGCGGCCCGTGCGCTGGTCCGTCGAGGTGGGGTAGCCGAGCATCAGCGTGAGCGCATACAGCGCGGCGTTGCGGCGCTTTTCCGGCAGGCCTTCCAGGCCGAGGCCGTACAGCACCACGCCATTGGCCCGCAGCCCGCGCAAGCCTTCCGTCAGGTGGGCCAGCGTCGGCACCCGCGCCAGTTCCTTGCGTAATTCGACCTCATCCGGATGGGCATAAAAGCCGTTGTCATTGAAATGGTCGAACCGCCGCGACAGGATCTCGAAAATGGCGTCGAGGTCCTTATTCCACGAGAAATTCGATTTGGCGGAAGCGATGTCGCCGATATACGAAATAGAAGAAAGCATATAAGAACTCCAAAAAGGATCGACGAAAAACAGGCACTGTTCATTCGCAAAGCTGCATGCTTTGTTTAATCGATTTATTTCTAGGTGGCAACAATGTTATTCAAATTAATGTGAACTGCCGTAACGTGCGACCGACCAGCGCAAACACTCGGCAAGAGTGAAGAGTGTGGTTGATGYACTGCAACAGAGTAGCATGACGGACAACATGTTAAAAAGTTCAATATGAAGTACTTTTATGGCTTAATTTATTCAAAATGAATTGCACCGCAGCGGTGCACGTATTGATGCGTGAACCACGGATAAATGACGGCTTGATGAATTGCGCACGCGGCGGATGCAGGATTCGCAATTCGCGCCGTTCATTTTTCGTTTTGTATTTACGAGTGGGGTGGTTGATTATTTAATTCGTGGGATTGCGTGATATTTGCCTGCGGGGCGGCAATCACCGGAGAGTGCGGGCGGGACGGGAGGCGGGAGGGAACGGATACCAAAAAAAACGGCGACCCGAGGGCCGCCGTCCGCGTGTGCCGGTCAGTGCCGGCGATCAGCGCATTTCTTCGATCATCTTCTTCAGCTTGCCGGAATCGGCGCAGAAGGCGCGGATGCCCTCGGCCAGCTTCTCGGTCGCCATCGCGTCCTCGTTCAGCATGAAGCGGAAGGTCTTTTCGTCGAGCGCGATCTTCTGGATGTCCGCATTGGCGTCGGCGACCAGCTTGCGCTCGACGGTGCCTTGCGTGTCGGCCAGTTTCTGCAGCAGGTCGGGAGAAATGGTCAGCAGGTCGCAGCCGGCCAGTTCCAGGATCTGCGACGTGTTGCGGAAGCTCGCGCCCATCACCTCGGTCTTGTAGCCGAACTTGCGGTAGTACTGGTAGATGCGCTTGACGGACTGCACGCCCGGGTCGTCCGCGCCCGTGTAATCGGTGCCGGAGGCCTTCTTGTACCAGTCGTAGATACGGCCGACGAACGGCGAGATCAGCTGTACGCCCGCTTCGGCGCAGGCCACGGCCTGGCACAGCGAGAACAGCAGCGTGAGGTTGCAGCGGATGCCGTCCTTTTCCAGGATCTCGGCGGCGCGGATGCCTTCCCACGTCGACGCGATCTTGATCAGCACACGCTCGCGCGCGATGCCGGCCGCTTCGTACAGGGCGATCAGTTCGCGGCCCTTGGCGACCGTCGCTTCCGTGTCGAACGACAGGGCGGCGTCGATCTCGGTCGAGACGCGGCCCGGGACGAATTTCAGGATCTCGGTGCCGAACGCGATCAGCAGGCGGTCGACGATTTCCTCGGTCGAGGCGTGCGGGAAGTCGGCGATGGTCTTTTCCAGCAGCGGGCGGTATTCCGGCTTCTGGACGGCTTTCAGGATCAGCGACGGGTTCGTCGTCGCATCCTGCGGTGCGTAGGCCTTGATCGATTGGAAGTCGCCGGTGTCGGCCACCACGGTGGTGTACTGCTTGAGCTGTTCGAGTTGGTTCATGATGCGGGAGAGAAAGGATTAGACAGATATTGTATCCCGAATCGTAGGGTGGGCGCGGCCGGCGTAGGCACCCCTGTGCCCACGCGTGACGTATGCGTCACGTTGGCTTCCGCGTGGGCACGGGGTGCCCACCCTACGTCAAATAGATGCCAATAAAATCAATAATTGGTCGCGTCCAGAAACGCCGCCACCATGGCCTCCAGCCCGGCCTTGTCCTCGTCCGAGAACCGGTTCAAGGACGGGCTGTCGATGTCGAACACGCCGACGACCTTCCCGTTCTTGACGAGCGGAATCACGATTTCCGAATTCGACGCCGAATCGCACGCGATGTGCCCCGGAAACGCGTGCACGTCGGGCACGACGATGGTTTCGCGCCTGACGGCCGTCGTGCCGCACACGCCGCGTCCGAACGGGATGCGGGCGCACGCTGGCTTGCCCTGGAACGGGCCGACGAGCAGATCGTGGCCGTCGCCCGACTTCGCCGGCACGGTGAGGTAGAAGCCGGCCCAGTTCAGGTCGGCGAGCGTGTCGTAGACCAGCGCGGAAAACTGCGCCGCGTTGGCAATCAGGTCGCGCTCGCCCTCGAGGACGCTGGCGACCTGGCGTACCAGCAGGTCGTAGTCGGGACGGGTGCTGCGTTCGGGATTGATGTGCATGACGGACGGCGCTGCGTTGTCGAAAGCGCGTATTCTACGGCAGCGTGCCGGTCGGCGCAGGCCGCAAACGACGACGTTCGCGGCCCTCGCAACACACCATCGGAACCGGCGTCAGGCCGCCAGCGCCGCCCCGGCCAGACGTGCGCGGCCGGCGGTATCCAGCTTGACCATCGCGAGGCGCTCGCCGATCCGCACCTTGACCGTCTGGCCCGGCTTGCCGCGGAGCAGAAGCTGCGTGGCGCGGCCGCCGGCCCAGTCCAGGTCGACCTCGATGCCGCCGCGGGCACGCAGGCCGTGCACGGCACCTTCCGGCCACGCGCGCGGCAGCGCGGGCAGGATGCGGATCTCGCCACCCCACGATTGCACGAGCATCTCCAGGATGGCGGCCGAGCCGCCGAAATTGCCGTCGATCTGGAAGGGCGGATGCGAGTCGAACATGTTCGGGTAGGTGCGCTCCCGGCCCAGCAGGCCGCGCAGGATGCCGTACGCACGCTCGCCGTCGCCCATGCGCGTCCACAGCGCCAGGCGCCATGCCGTGGCCCAGCCGGTCGATAGGTCGCCGCGCGTGTTCAGCGTCGTCTTGGCGGCATTGATCAGGTCCGGCGTGTCGCGCACGTTGATCTGTTCGCTGGGATAGACGGCGTACAGGTGCGACACGTGGCGGTGATGCTGTTCCGGCGCCTGGCCGTCCCAGTCTTCCAGCCATTCCTGCAACTGGCCCTGGGCGCCGATGCGGTCCGGCGCCAGGCGCGCGCGCTTCGCTTCGACCGTCTTGCGGAAGTCCGCGTCCGGATCGCGCAGGCGCTCGTGCGCGGCCAGGGTCCATGCGAACAGGTCGCGCACGATCTGGCGGTCCATGGCCGGACCCGCGCACACGGCCACGTCCGGATGGTGCGTGTTTTCCGGTGAGATCGACGGCGACGTCACGAGGCCGCGGCCGTGCGGATCCTCGACCAGCACGTCGACGAAGAACTGCGAGGCGCCCTTCAGCAGCGGGTAGATGCGGGCCAGGTACGCATCGTCCGGGGTGTACTCGTAATGATCCCACAGCGTCTTGCACATCCACGCGCCGCCGCAGGGCCACATGCCCCAGTTCGGGCCGTCGATGGGTGCCGCAGCGCGCCACAGGTCGGTGTTATGGTGCGCGACCCAGCCGCGGGCGCCATAGCTGTCGCGGGCGACGTCGGCGCCGTTGACGGCCAGTTCCTCGACCATCCTCACGACCGGCTCCACGCACTCGCCCAGGTTGGCCGCTTCCGCCGGCCAGTAGTTCATCTCCGTGTTGATGTTGATGGTGTACTTGCCGCCCCATGGCGGATAGATGCCCTCGTTCCAGATGCCCTGCAAATTCGCTGGCTGGCTGCCCGGCCGCGACGACGAGATCAGCAGATAGCGGCCGTACTGCAGGTACAGCGCGGACAGCCCCGCGAGCGCGGCGTCGTCCGTCTGCGGGACGGCGGCGATGCGCGCATCGGTGGGGATGGCGGCACCCGCGTCCGCACGGCCGAGGCGCAGCGACAGGCGCGAGAACAGCGCGCGATGCGCCTTCACGTGGTCGGCGCGCAGACGCGCATACGGCTTGCGCGCGGCCGCATCCATGCGCGCACGCACGGCCTGCACGGGGTCGCCGCTCGTGTCGCGGAAGTTAACGAAGCTGGTGGCGGCGCCGATCAGCAGCGTGACGTCGCGCGCGGCGCGCACGCGCAGGCGGTCGCCTTCGACGGTCACCTTGCCGTCGCCCAGTGCCATGACGCGCACGGCGTAGCGCAACACGCCCTTGATGCCGGCGGCGTCCGCGTTGCCGCCTTCGATCAGCAGGGCACGCGGACCGTCTGCGCGGATGGCCAGGCTGGCCGGCCGCTTCGATTCTTCCAGGTCTTCCTTCACGTCCCAGGGCGCACCCGTGGCGGCCGAGGGATCCTGCGCGGACTTGCCGTCGTAATTGGTCTTGCCGTAATCGACCTGGCGCGGATGGCGGTAGCCGACGTCGAAGTCCAGCGTGCCGCCGCCGCTGGCCTTCAGGTGCAGCACGATCACCTGGTCGGGCGCGCTCGCGAACACCTCGCGCACGTGGCGCGCGCCGCCGCTGTCGAAGCGCGTCGTGGCGATGGCGGTGTCGAGGTCGAGCGAGCGGCGGTACGCTTGCGCCGGCGTGAGTCCATGAAAGTCGAGCAGCAGGTCGCCGGCCGCACCGTAAGGCATCTGCGTGGCCGGCTTCGCGATCAGCGATTGCGCCACCAGGTCGCGCGCCTCGATGAAGCGGCCTGCGTCGATCAGCGCACGCACGCGCGGCAGCGCGGTCTTGAATTCCGGATTGTCGAAGCGGTACGGGCCGCCCGCCCACAGCGTGTCCTCGTTCAGTTGCAGGCGTTCCTGCAACGGGCGGCCGTACACCATCGCACCGAGCCGGCCGTTGCCGACGGGGAGGGCCTCGACCCATTGGGCGGCGGGGCGCTCGTACCACAGCGCCAGTTGCTCGCGTCCGCCATCCGTGCGCGCCACGACGGTCGCGCCGGCCAGGCCGGGCATGCCGGTCGCGGCGGCCGCGAGGCCCAGCGTGCCGAGCACGCGGCGCCGGGTGAGGTTGACCTGTTGCTGACCTACTTTTTCCAATGCTGTCTATATGGACGCCTCCCTTTTGCAAGGTATTTTCAGCTCTGTTCAGACGAGGAAAGTCGCAGTTCTATATCCGGCCTTGTGCGCGGCATTGCCGCTGGCCCCGATGAAATCCGCTGACCCACACCTCATTCTCCTAACGGGCTGTTAGCCCCAGACAGCATTCAGGTTTGGTGGATCCCGGTCTGACCTGTCTGTCATCGCTGTCAATACCCAACGCAACTGGTGACGTGCCATCCTTTCTTCTGTAGTGGGCCTGGCGTCTTGGCATGTTGGAGTACCGACCGGGCACCGTGGATCAACAGGGTTCGCAGATACGTGTCACCACGCTTGCTCATGCCCAGCAGCCGCACTTTCCCTCCACTGCCGGTCTGGCCCGGTATGAGCCCGATCCAGGCCGCGAATTCACGGCCAGACCGGAACGCCCTGGCATCTCCCATGGCGGCCACCGCGGCCGTGGCGGTCAGCAGACCGACACCGGGGATCGCAGAGATCGCTTTGGCGCCCCGGTCTTGCCGCATCCATTCCAGCAGCGATCGTTCGATGCGGGCGATGCGCTCATCGAGCCGCGCCAATTCATTCCACTGGTCGCGCAGCGTGTCGATCAGCGCCCCCGGCAAGCGCTCCGCCAGCCGCTCAAGCGCCGCCTTCACGCCGGCGTCGAAGACTTTCCTGCCCTGGCCGAACACTTCGCCATACTCGCCCAGTAGACCGCGCAGCTCGTTGATCTGCGCCGTGCGTACCTTCACCAGTTGTTGGCGGATCCGGTGCATCGCCAGCACCGCCTGCTGGCCCTCGCTTTTGACCGCCACGGCCTTCACCTCCAGCTGCTGCGCGGCCATGTAGATCGCGCGCGCATCGGCCGCGTCGTTCTTGTTTCCACACACGAAAGCCTTGACCATCTTCCCGCTCATCAGCTTGACCTCGTGTCCCAGTTCCTGAAGCTTGCGCGCCCAGTGCTGCGAGCCGCCGCATGCCTCCATCCCGACGAGGCAGGGCGCGCGGTTGGCGAACCACTGCAGGAATTGCGCACGCTTGATCTGTTTGCTGATCACTTCGCCTGTCTCCTGCTCCACGGTATAGACCTGAAATACGCTTTTGGCCGTATCGACACCGACCGTCGTTTTGCGAGTAGCATTCATGATGTGGATCCTCCGGTTAGCCTCGAAAGTCTCGACACTTTCACTTTAGGCGCTTTTGACGCCGTCGGCCCGCGAGGGTCCACCCCTTCCGCTATCCCCCGCTCCCTTCTTGCCGTTCGTCATTCCGCTCGTAAAGGTGGGAGGCGTCCATTTCATTCTCCTGGTTATCGTATGACTCACGCGATATTAGCACCGCGTCCTTCGATTGTTTATTATAAATAATAATCAAACCAGGAAGAATTTTGCGTTACCGCGCGCCGGTCCGATACTGCGCGCGCGCCTCGCATACGAGACGGTGATGGTCGTCGGCCCAGGCGACGAGTCCCTTCATCGGCACGAGGAAGGAGAGGCCCAGCGGCGTCAGTTCGTATTCGACCCGGGGCGGCACCTCGGGATACACCGTGCGGCGCACGAAGCCGTCTTCTTCCAGCCGCTTGAGGGTCAGCGACAGCATCTGTTTGGAGATGTCGCCCAGTTCGCGCAGCAATTCGTTGAAGCGCTTCGTGCCGCCTTCGAGGGCGCCGAGCACGAGCAGGCTCCACTGGTCGCCGATGCGGTCCAGCACGTCGCGGATGGGGCAGGGTTGTTCGAAGCCGCCGTCGGCGGCCAGCATGAGGGTCTTGGCCATGGTCGTTCCGGGATAGCGGTCAGCGCGTGCTGACCTGATCACGCCGCGCTGACTTCTTGTGCGGCCCTCACAGCCTAGCATAAGATGTGTCAACGGTCCCGTTTTTAGACCGGCCCTCAACCCTATATCGAAGGAAACCACATGGCACGCATCGCCCTCATCGGCGCCTCCGGCAACGTCGGCACGCGCATCCTGAACGAACTCGTCTCGCGCAACCATCAGGTCACGGCCATCGTGCGCGATTCCGCGAAGATCGCGGCCCAGGCCGGCGTGACCGCGGCGCGCGGCGACGTCGCCGACCCTGCCGGCCTGGCCGGCGTGCTGAAGGGCCACGATGCCGTGATCAGCGCCGTGCGCTTCCTCGACAGCGACCCGGCCGCGCTCATCGACGCGGTGCGCGCATCCGGCGTAAAACGCTATCTCGTCGTGGGCGGTGCCGCCAGCCTGTTCGTCGCGCCCGGCAAGCGCCTGCTCGACCAGCCCGATTTCCCCGCCGCGTACAAGGCCGAGGCGACGGCCGGCGCCGCGTTCCTCGACGCCCTGCGGGGCGTGGGCGATCTCGACTGGACGTTCCTCTCGCCGTCCGCCCTGTTCGTACCGGGCGAGCGCACCGGCAAGTTCCGCCTCGCCAAGGACGATCTGCTGGTGAGCGACAAGGGCAGCACGATCTCGTACGAGGACTACGCGGTTGCACTCGTCGACGAGATCGAGAAGCCGGCGCACGTGCGGCAGCGGTTCACGGTCGGCTATTGACGGTTCGCCGGCGTCCACTCGTCCAGTCGCCGCCCCTCGGCGCATGCCGCGATAAGGCGGTCGAGCCGCGCGGCCCGCGTCTCCGGCTTCTTCGCGCTCGTCACGACGTGCAGCATGCGCTTGCGGTAGCCGGGCGGGCAGGCTTCGAAATACGCCCACGCGGCCTGGTGGCGCTGGAAGCGGGCGAGGTCCACGGGGGCCAGCTCGGCGTCCGTCGTGCGCTCGTGCGAATACACGCGCGAGCGTTCTTCCGAACGCAGCGCGAACGCCGCCTCGCCCGCGGGCGTCATCAGGCCCTGTGCGCGCAACCTGGCAACCTTGTCGATGTTCACCGCGCTCCAGATCGAGCCGGCTTTTCTCGGCGTGAAGCGGATCGTGTAGGTGGCATCGTCGACGCGCTTGCGCACGCCGTCGATCCAGCCGAAGCACAGCGCCTGGTCGACGGATTCCGACCAGCTCATGCATGGCTTGCCCGTGCCGACCTTGTGGAAGCCCACCAGCAGCTCGCGCGCGTCGTGCGCGTGCGCTGCGAGCCATTTGCGGAAATCCGCTGCGTCCTCGAAGAAGACGGGGGCGGTCATCCGATGAACGAATCTAACTGCAGGTCGAATTCCTGCAGCGCCTTCTGCGCATTCTGCATCTTCTTGCGGAACTCCGGACCGCGCTGCAGCGCGAGGCCCACCGCCAGCACGTCGATCACGACGAGGTAGGCGAGGCGCGCGGAGATCGGCGTGTACGGGTCGATTGCGAACACGAGGTCGATGGGGATCAGCAGGCTCGCCATCTCGGCCAGCGGGGTGCCGGACGGCGCCAGCACGATCACTTCGGCGCCGCCGCGGCGCGCCAGCTTGGCGGAGCGCGTGAGCGACGGGTTGTTGCCGCGCTGGGAGATCGCGACGAGCGCGTCGCCCTCGCGCAGCAGCGCGGCCGCGATGGCGTGGATCGCCGGGTCCGTGTAGGCGACGGTCGGCACGCCCGAGCGGAAGAATTTATGCTGCGCGTCGGCCGCCACGAAGCCCGACGTGCCCTGGCCGTAGAACTCGATCTTGTTGGCGCGCGACAGGATGTCGAGCGCCTTCTGGATCAGTTCCGGCTTCAGGTTGTTGCGCAGGTCGAGCAGGGTGTTGATGGAGCGGCTGCAGATCTTGTTGACGAGATCCGCGGCCAGGTCATCCTGCGCCGGCTGCTCGTTGGCGCCGGGCAGGGCCAGCGCCAGGCCCTGCGCGAGCTTCAGCTTGAACTCGTGCCAGCCGTCGTAGCCGAGCGTGCGGCAGAAGCGTACGACGGTCGGCTCGGACACCTGTGCGCTGCGCGCCAGCGCGGTGATGTTCTGGCTCACGGTGGCGCTGGGCGCGGCCAGCACGGCGAGCGCCACCTTGCGTTCGGACTTCGACAGGGAGTCGAGCTGGGTACGGATCGAATCGAGCAGCACGGTGCGTTCCTTTAGTCTTCCGGCAGCGCCTCTTCGCGCCACTGCAGGCCGTCGCGGCCGATCAGTGCGGAAGCGGCGGCGGGGCCCCACGTGCCCGACGTGTACGGGGCCGGCGTGGTGTCGTCCTGGTCCCAGTATTCGAGGATGGGCTCGACCCATTCCCACGCGGCTTCCAGCTCGTCGCCGCGCATGAACAGCGTGAGCTGGCCGCGCAGGACGTCCAGCAGCAGGCGCTCGTACGCTTCCATGCGCGGGGACTTGAACTGTTCGCGGAAATCGAGTTCGAGTTCGGCCTGCTTCAGGCGCATGGAATCGCCCGGCGTCTTGGCCATCAGGTTCATCGACAGGCCTTCGTCCGGCTGCAGGCGGATTACGAGGCTGTTCGGCTGGAAGCTCGACGTCGGCTGGTTGAAGATCGAATGGGGGATCGTCTTGAAGCGCACGACGATCTCCGCGAGGCGGTCGGCCATGCGCTTGCCGGTGCGCAGGTAGAACGGCACGCCGGCCCAGCGCCACGTGTCGATTTCGGCCTTCATCGCCACGAAGGTTTCCGTCTTCGACTGCTTCGGCGCGCCCGGTTCGTCGCGGTAGCCCGGCACCGGCTGGCCGTCGACATAGCCGGCGCGGTACTGGCCGCGCACGATGTTCTGCGACAGCGTCGTCGGGGTGAAGCGCTTCAG
>NZ_JBFUDR010000342.1:0-6015 GCF_056404615.1 Massilia sp. P2_C2
GGGCGATCCCGCGGCTGGCGCCCCGGCGGCCGGCGCTCCGGCGGCCGGCGCGTCGGCCGGCTGCGCATCGTCGTCCGCTCCCTCGTCCGCCAGCGTGGCGTCGAGCGCCATGCGCAGGCCCTCCAGCAGCGCGAGCTTTTCCTCGACGCTGGCATTCATCTCGCGGGTGTAGAACTGGAAGTTGTTGCTGCCCAGTTCCTTGGCGCGGTACATGGCGGCGTCGGCGTTCATCATCAGCGTCTTCGGATCCGCACCGTCGCGCGGGTAGACGACGACGCCCATGCTGCAGCTCACGCGCACGGCCTGGTCGCCGATCGGCACGGGTTCCGTGACGGCCTGGCGGATCTTTTCCAGTACCGGCGTGAGCGCCAGCGGGTTCTCGCCGGCCTCGGGCAGCAGGATCACGAATTCGTCGCCGCCCAGGCGGCCGAGCGTGTCGGAGCGGCGCAGACAGGCCTGCATGCGCGCGCCGACGACCTTCAGCAGCTCGTCGCCGGCGTTGTGGCCGAGGCCATCGTTGACGAGCTTGAAACCGTCCAGGTCGACGAAGGCGAGGGCCAGGTGGCCGTCGTTGCGCTGGGCGTTGCGCACGGCCTGGTCGAGGCGGTCGCGGATCAGGCTGCGGTTCGGCAGGCCCGTGAGCTCGTCGTGGTGCGCCATGTGGCGGATGCGGTCCTCGGCCAGCTTGCGCTCCGTGATGTCGCGCACCATCGCCACCGCGCCGCCTTCGACGGGTACGATCTGGCGCTGCAGCCAGCGGCCGGTGGCCGGGCCGGTCTGGGCCTGCCATTCCGCTTCCTGGACGCAGCGTTCGGTGACCACCCGCGCCAGCTGCTCGAACATGCCGTTCGCCCGGTAGTAGGGCAGCACGTCGTCCATCATCTGGCCGCGCAGGGCATCCCTGGACATGCCGGTGAACAGTTCGGCGCGCGTGTTCGTCTCTTCGATCATGAAGTCGACGATCTCGCCGTCGGCGCCCGTCACGCTGCGCAGCACGAAAAAGGCATCGGGGCTCGCTTCCGACGCGGCCGCATAGGTCTCCTGGGCCTGGCGCTGGCGCCGGCGCGCCTTGGCCACCTGCCACGACCACGCGCTGACCATCGCCACGACGGCGACCAGCAGCGAGCTCGCCGCCGTCGCGGCCACGAGGTAGGTGCCGTAATGCTGTTCGTATTGCGCCATCTGCTCGCTGCGCGCCAGGCCGACGACGGCCGTCAGCGGGAAGCCGTTCAGCCGGCGCGCGCCGACGTAGCGCTCGACGCCGTCGGGCGAGGTCGGCTGCGGCGCCTGCGCTTCCTCCTTCAGGCCCTCGAGCGCGATCGCCTGCCCCCACGAGACCTTGTCGCCGATGCGCACGGCGCGCGCGACGCCGTCGCTGCCGACCAGCGCCAGCAGGCCCAGTTCGCCCGCGCGCGAGCGCTCGTAGGAGCTGGTGAAATAGGCAGGGTCCACTTCGACGATGGCCACGCCGGCGAAGCGGCCGGCGGCATCGTCGAGGCGGCGGGTGAAATGCAGGTGCGGTTCCGACTTCACCGCGTCGCTATTCGTGTGGCTGACGAACGGGGCGCTGCTGTCGCCGTTCACGTGCACGGCAAAATACGCTTCGCGCGATATGTCCTGCCCGGGCATCGCGGGATTGCTGTCGACGATCTGGCCGTCGCGGTCCGCGATGGCGATCTGGAACACGAGGCCGGGCGGCAGCAGGCCCTGGGCGCGCAGCGCCGGCAGGGCGGCGCGCGGGCCGTTCAGCTCGACCGCGTACTTGATGACCTTCAGCGCCTGGTCGATGGCGTTCAGGTTGCGTGCCATCTGGGCTTCGTACGTGTCGAGCTGTTCGCGCGCGGCGTCGTGCGCGGCGTCGACGGCCGCGCGCCGTTCGACCTCGATGAAGTGGAAGGAAGCGACCCAGATCGCGATGAGCGGCAGCAGGGCGAACAGCGGCAGCGCGATATGGGTATCGAGGACGCGCGTCAGCCAGCGGGGACGGCGGCGGGGCCGGGCAGGCGTCTGGTTCATCATTGCACCACGAGGACGGCGTGCACGCTCGTGTCGAGCGCGCTCCGTTCGATATAGCCGATCGCGTCAAGGTCCTCGGCCACCTGGTCGGCGCGCAGCGTGGCGACCGGGTTGCGGGCGGAGACGATCACGACGAGGTCGGCCGCACCGGCCGGCACGCCGGCGAGGGCGCCGAGCAGCAGGGCCGCGCCCAGTCGACGGAAAACCTTGTACGCCGCCATGCTAGTACACGAAGTCGAGGGCGACGCTGGCCACATGGACCGTGTGCCCGGAGCGGAAGCGGGGCGTCTGGTTGATGAGGGTGCCGCGCGAGCCGTCGTGCGGGGTGACGTGGTCGTACTGCAGTTTCAGCGCCATGTTCGCGCGCAGGTCCCAGCGCAGCCCGGCCGCCGTCGACGTCTGCTGCGGGATGGTCGCGAGCAGGGCGTTCACGCCGGCGTTCAGCGCGGCCGCCGTCGGTGCCAGCGCCGGCGGCAGGGCGCCCACCGGCAGGCCCGGGTCGGACGTCGCGCCCGCGGCGCGCACGCTGGCCCAGGTCGCGTACGGCGTGAATGCATGCCGGCGCCAGCCGGCGCTGACGTAGGCGCTGCGCGTCGCGCCCAGGAAGGAGTGCCCGTTCGCGCGGCCCGCTTCGGCCATCAGGAACCATGTGCCCGGGTCGTAGTTCAGGCCGATGTTCATGAGCGTCAGGCGCTTGTGGTCCAGCGCATAGCGCGCGCCCAGCGCCTGGCCGGCCGGGCCGAATGCGCCGAGGGCGCCGAACAGTGCGCTGCCGATGTCGCTCGTGATCTCGGCGCTGATCGCGTTGGCGCGCACGCTGAACGCGCCCCATTCGCTCGTGTTGGACACGCCGATGCCGCCGCGCGCATACACGTGCAGCGGCGGCGTGAGCGACACCGCGCTGTGGCCGTAGAACACCTGCGACGCGTTGCGCACGGGGCCGATTCCCCAGCGCAGCGTGGCGTCGACGCCGTCGCTGCTCGTGATGGGCAGCACGTTGTAGCCTTCGACCGGCGGACGCACCCACGGATAGGCATAGCCGATCTTGCGGTAGTCCGCCATCAGGAACACGGGCAGGGCGATGCGGCCGGCGCGCACGTCCAGTTCGGGYGTCGCCTGGTATTTGACGTTGGCCCATTCGACGCGCGGCCGGGAGCTGTTGTCCAGACCCTGCTCGCTCACGATCTGCAGCACGGCCGACCAGCGGCGCGCGAGCGTGGCGTCGAGTTGCAGGCCGAGGCGGGTATCGACGTCGGGGCTCCAGCGGCGTGTGCCGCCGGCACCGCTCGCCTTCAGGACGGACGACGTGTAATCGGCCTCGCGTTCGCTCGCGTGCACGACGCCCAGCGTGCCGAATCCGGATACGCGCAAGTCGGGTGCCTGGCCGGGCTCGTCGGCGGCGCGGGCGGTACCGGAAAGGGCAAGTCCGAGCAGGGAAAGGAACAGGAGATGACCAGGGCGTGGTTGCTGCATGAGTGTCGACGCGTGGGCCGCTGGACCGGCGGATCGCGCGCCGGAGCCAGGATGGCCGGAAATTCACATCGAATGTAATCGGTGCGACTGGGAAAGTCGACAGGTTTTGCCCGGGTCGAGGATGTGTTCTATATTTTGTTGCGTTACGGCAACGGCATCAAGCCCACAACCGTCCGCCGCCCAGCTCCAGCTGGGTGAGGTAGAGACGCAGGTCGAATTCGTACTGGTGGTAGTCCGGTTCCATCCAGCAGCACAGTTTATAGAACGCCTTGTCGTGGTCCTTTTCCTTCAGGTGGGCCAGTTCGTGCACGGCGATCATGCGCAGGAAGGCGGGCGGGGCGTCGCGGAACACGGTGCCGATGCGGATTTCGTGCTTGGCCTTCAGGCGGCCGCCCTGCACGCGCGAGATCGCCGTGTGCAGGCCCAGCGCCTGCTGGACGATGCCGATCTTGCTGTCGTAGGCGACCTTGGACACGGGCGCGGCGTTGCGCAAGTATTCATCTTTCAAATCCTGCACGTACGCATACAAGGCCTTGTCGGTGCGGACGTCGTGCGCGTCCGGGTAGCGCTGGCGCAGGTGGTCGGCCAGGCGGTCTTCGGCGATCAGGCGTTCGACCTGGGACAGCACGTGCGCCGGATAGGCGCCCAGGTATTTCAGGAGAAAGGGAGAGGAGGACATAAGGGCGGCACTGTAGCACGTCCATGTCGTGGATGCAGCGGGAGGCAGACAAGCAGGGAACCGCGCCCGGCACGGCGGCGCGGCCTGCGCTTGCGCGCGATGGTGACAGGGGCCCGGCCAGGGCATCAGGGTTAACAGCCGGGCGATCCCGGGAACGTCATTGCTCCTTCGTACCCTGGCGGTTGCCCGCCTGGTTGCCCGCTGGGGTGCCCGTTTTCGCGGCGGCGGCGGCGCGGTTGGCGGACTGCCGGCTTTCCCCGCCCTTGCGACCGATGTCAGCCATGTGGGCGCGGTTACGGCTGACCACTTCCCCGCCTTTCTGGCCCGCCCGGCGCGCTTCCTCCGAATCGAATTCGTGCGCCGTGCCCTTCTGGTGGGCCGCCTGGCCACCCTTGCTGGCGATTTGACGCTGCTGGTTCTGGTCCATCGCAGCGAAACCGCGCTTGGCCGGCTGGCTTTTCTGCTCGCTGCCGCCGGAGTCGGCAGCGCCCTTGCCGCCATCCTTGCTTGTCGCCATATCGATCTCCTTGTGCCTGAACAATCAAACCGAGCGTCCATGGATGCGCTCGTGCGTTTAGAGAGGCAGGGGATGAAATGGTTCCGGCGGCGTGCGTCTGCGCGGCCCTCCGGCTTACGCCGTGGCGTCGCCTAACTTCAGCACCAGTTTCCCGAAGTTCTTCCCTTCGAACAGCATCGTCAACGCGTCGGGGAATTGTGCGAAGCCTTCGACCACGTGTTCGCGGCTCTGGATCGCGCCGTCGCGCAGCCAGGCGCCGAGGCGTTGCACGCCTTCCGGATAGCGTGCGGCATAGTCGAAGACGATCATGCCTTCCATGCGCGCCCGGTTCACGAGCAGGGACAGGTAGTTGGCCGGCCCGCGCACGGGTGTCGTGTTGTTGTATTGCGAGATGGCGCCGCAGATCACGATGCGTGCCTTCAGGTTGATGCGCGCCAGCACGGCGTCGAGGATCTCGCCGCCCACGTTGTCGAAATACACGTCCACACCCTGCGGACAGTGTTCATTCAGGCCCGCGGCGACGGGACCGGCCTTGTAGTCGATGCAGGCGTCGAACCCGAGCGTGTCGACGACGTAGCGGCATTTGTCCGGCCCGCCCGCGATGCCGACCACGCGGCAGCCCAGCTGTTTCGCCACCTGGCCCACCGTCATGCCGACGGCACCCGCGGCGGCCGACACGACGACCGTTTCCCCGGCCTTTGGCTGGCCGATGTCGGTCAGGCCGAAATACGCCGTCATGCCGGGCATGCCCAGCACGTTCAGCCAGGCCGGCAGCGGGGCAAGCGTGGGATCGATCTTCAGCGCGGCGGCGGTCTTCGCGTCGACGGGGCCCGTCCAGTATTCCTGCACGCCGAACATGCCGCTCAGATAGTCGCCCACGGCAACGTGCGGCGTGTTCGACGCCTCGACCACGCCCACTGCGCCGGCGCGCATCACGTCGCCGATGGCRACAGGCCTGATGTACGATTTGCCTTCGTTCATCCAGCCGCGCATGGCCGGATCGAGCGACACATACAGTACGCGGACGCGTACCTCGCCGTCGCCGGGCGCACGCAGGGGTTCTTCAGTCAATTGCCAGTCGGAAGCTTTCGGCAGGCCGACGGGGCGGGCGGCGAGGCGGAACTGCCGGTTCATCGGGGCAGGCTGAGTCATGCTGTCTATATGGACGCCTCCCTTTTGCAAGGTATTTTCAGCTCTGTTCAGACGAGGAAAGTCGCAGTTCTATATCCGGCCTTGTGCGCGGCATTGCCGCTGGCCCCGATGAAATCCGCTGACCCACACCTCATTCTCCTAACGGGCTGTTAGCCCCAGACAGCATTCAGGTTTGGTG
>NZ_JBFUDR010000343.1:0-5981 GCF_056404615.1 Massilia sp. P2_C2
GCGCCGGCCTGACCGCAACTTGCGGCACCACCTGGACGTTGCCGGTCGGATCGATCTTGCCGTAGGCGATGCCGCGGCCGTTGGTGCTCATGTAGACCAGGCCGTACGTGTTCATGTCGCCGGTGACATAGCGTCCCAGCGTGCCGCCGTATTGATGGGCATCGTCGTTGACGCGGTCCCAGTGGGCGCCCTTGTCGATCGAGCGCAACAGGCCGCGCGACGTGCCCACCGTACCCCACATGTAGAGGGTCGGATAGCTGGCGCCAGGCGCTTCCTTGCCCAGGCCCATGGTGCCGCAGGAGCTGATCCCGCCGATGCTGGTGAACGTGGCGCCCGAATCGGTCGAATGGGAGAGACCCTTCGAACCCACGCAGGCCCACACGTCGCCCTCGATGCCGGGCGTGGCGCGCACAAGGCTGTTGCCGCCGGCCGGCAGCGTGGCCTTGACGCTGAACGACACGCCGCCGTCGGTGCTGACCAGCATCTTGCCGGTCGTCGGGTCGTAGACGTAGAACTTGGCCGGGTTGACCCTGTCGGCGACCGGATAGGCGTCCTTCACGGACAGGCCGGTCACCGGCGTCCAGTTGGCGCCGAAGTCGGTCGAACGGTAGGTGGTGGCCGAGCCCTGCGGACTGTGCAGCAGCACGGAGCCGTCGGCCGACAGCGCCAGGTTGCCGTACTTGCCGTTCATGGTCGGCGCCTGTTGCCAGCTCGCGCCCGTATTGGTCGAGATGTAGATGGCGCTGCCGCCGACCCGCGCGATCACATGCGTTGCCTGCGGCGCCACGGCCAGGCCGGTCGTCGTGCCCATGGACGGGTTGTGACGCAGGACGTACTGGGACGGATCGGGCTGGGTGAAGCCGTCGTAGTCGCCGATGACGGACACGAACGGGCCGCCCGGGATGGCCTCGCCGGCGAACGAACCGGTCTCTTCCATGCCTTTCACGTCGAACTTCCAGACGCTCGTCGTCGCGTCGAGATCGGTCGTCCTGAACACGCCGTTACCCGAGATCACCCACGCGGTCTTCGGATCGAACGGGTCGAACTCGACGTCGCCGGCCCAGTGGATCGTCGATTCCTTGACCCAGTCGATGCCGTTCGCGCCGATCTCCATGCCGCGTTGCATCAGGTCGACCCAGGAGCGGCCCGCGTCGTAGGAGGTGAAGATGTGGTCGCCGTATCCGTCCGGGTTCCTGTGCTGCAGCCGGTACATGTTGGTGGTCGACGCGATCAGGTGCTTCGGATTGCTCGGGTCGACGCCGATGCCGGCGAACGCATTGGTCATGCCGGCCGGCGTGATGTTGGTCCAGGCGCCGCCAACCATGTTGTATTCCCAGACCTGGCCC
The DNA here is from genome assembly GCF_056404615.1 of Massilia sp. P2_C2. Lineage (NCBI taxonomy): Bacteria > Pseudomonadati > Pseudomonadota > Betaproteobacteria > Burkholderiales > Oxalobacteraceae > Massilia > Massilia sp. P2_C2. Next base: position 1,347 of record NZ_JBFUDR010000343.1, read on the forward strand.
GTGGTCATCGGTTCGCTGTCGCTCTGGCCGTGCGGTCCGGCGCCGTTGGCATAGGTCAGGTACAGGCGGCCCTTGGACGTCAGTGCGGCGCGTTGCGGCATCAGGCCCGATGGCGCACCCGCGACCGGGGCGAAGGTGACGCCGCCGTCCTTGCTCATGTACAGGCTGGGTCCGACCGAACCGTAACGCGACACGCCGACGAAGATGCGCTTGGCCGTCCCGCCGCTGATGCTGGTCGGGTCGAGCAGCACGAAGCTGATGCCGTTGCCGTTGGGCGTCGAGCCCACGTTCAGCCCATCCACGTGGGTCCAGGTCGCGCCCGAATCGACGCTCTTGAACAGGCCATTGTCGCGGGTACCGACGAACAGGACGTTGCTCGAGCCCGGGTCGACCTGCAGTCGTTCGCCATTCGCGCGGCCCATGCCGTTGCCGTGGGCCTTGAACTGGGCCGTCACGTCGACGATGTCGAAATGCTGGCCGTAATCGGTCGAGCGCATGATCACGGTCTTGCCGTTGCTGAAGTAGCTCGTGCCCGCCAGCATGTAGACGGTGCCCGCGTTGCGCGGGTCGACCGCGATCGACTCGACGCCCATCAGGCCGGTATCGGCTTCGCTGATCCAGTCCGTCAGCGCGATCCAGCGTCCGTTCTGGGCATCCCAGCGATAGGAACCGCCCACGTCGGTGCGGGCGTACACCACGCCGCGCTCGAGTTTGCTCGGGATGATACCGCTGACAAAACCACCGCTGCCCATTGCAACGTTGTCCCAGCGATAAGTTTCGGCGTGCGCGCCCAGCGAGAACAGCAGGCCCACCGTCAAGGCCAATGTTGTCTTCTTCAAATGCATATTCGTCTCTCTCCAATTTTTTCTTTTGCCGGCAGGTCGGACACCACCCTCGCGCCAGCCCGGCTGCTGTACCCGGCCCTGATGGGCATGGTTCGCGCGCCGTACAGAAGATACGTGCGCTGCTTGGCGGCGCTCTAACATTTATTGCGGAAATGCCCAGTGTGTGCAGATATTGCTATCGGATTCCGCCAGTTGTTAAAGTGGTCGGGAGCAATCGGACCGGAGGTTGCAGTCCTGGGCGCGGCCTGGATGTGGAGGTTGGTCGCGCGACAACCGGACAATGCGCTGTCCTGTCGCGACCACAATGAGGGACTCTTATCGAAACATCATGGCCGGCCCCGTGATGGAAGCTGTATCAGCTTCCCGCCGGATCATGTCCGGAAGGCGTCTTCGGTTGCGTTGCAAGGCTCCGGAACGCCCCCGGCGTGCAGCCGTACTCTTCCTTGAACAGCTTGTTGAAATACGAGACATTGGTATAACCGACGGAATATGCAATGTCTGCGATGGGCGTGCCGCCCTTGTCCTTCAGCAGTCGCGCAGCTTCCGTCAGCCGCAATCTATTGACGTAGCCCGTGAAGGTCATGCCGAGCTCCATTTTCAAGATCTCGTTGATTTTCTCGCGGTCCGCGCCGATCCGTGTCGCCACGCTGGCCATGTTCAGTTCAGGATCTGTGTAATGCGTGCCGATGAACTGCAGGACGGCTGCCTTTTCCCTGTCCTTGAACGGTTCCAGGGTCAGTTCCCGGTATGCGACGAAAGGCATGTCATTCTTCAGCTGCGAATCCAGGCTCGCGGCGAGCGCCCGTGAGTGTGCCCGCAAGAACCAGACAGCGAATGCACTTGAGCCAATCGCCAGGACGGCCGCCAGCGCGACGATGTAGCGTTCATCGCGGCCGCGCAGCGTGAWCTCGCTGATCTCGACATGGGAATCGACTTCATACGGGCTGTGGTGGCTGATACCGAAGACGAACCTGGCAACCTGGTCCAGCCTGTAGGATTGGCGCGACGGGTCGACCTTGTACACATCGAACCACCACGGCGGAATGGTAAGACGGGTCAGGTCCAGCGACACCGGCGTTCCCCTCTCGTTACAGGAAAAGAAGGTGATCGGCGATGGATAAGCCCAGAGTTCGCCCGGCTTTGCGATGCTCGCGTCGAACGTGGACATGCCGAACATCAGTGAATTGGCAGGCGCGCATTTGGCGACGAAAGAAACGGTGGCATACCTCGACAGATCCGCCGGCACGGCATTGCCCTGACTGTCTTCGAACAGCATTTCCGCCGCAACATACGGGGAATTCGCGGCGTGCGTGATCCTGAAGTCGAAGCGAAACGATTGTTGTCCTGGCTCGAGAATGCGAATGGTCGACGTGCCGCCCAGGACGGCATCCGTCGTGGTGGCCGCACGCCACAGCAGGCCTCCTCGTCCCTTCGGAATGAGCGACACGGAAGGATGGCTTTGGTAGATGCAGAAACAGGCGACCAGCGCATCGGCGATCAAAAGGAGGATGAGCGCAACCAGCGCCTTCCTGAAGAATTCTTGCATAACGTCCAGCCGGATTCGTTCCTTACATCATTCCCATATGCCGTCYGGATCATAGCAGCTCTTGCCAGCAGGGCGTGCCCCGTCGGCAAGAATGGAGGTTACTGCGTCCAGCTCAGCGATTGCGCATCCAGCGACACCTCGTAGTAGCCGCGGGCATTCCAGATCAGGGGCGTGCCGTTCTGCTTCAGGGTACCGCCATTCACCACCACACGCAGCTTGCGGCCCGACGGGAAGTTGGCCGGCAGCGTCCAGCGCCACGTCGTCACCGCGCCGAGGGTAGCGGGCGTTGCCGTTTGCAGCAACTGCTGGCCGCGCCAATAGGCCCCGATGTTGACAACGCTGTCGATCCACATCGTGCCGAACGATTTGGCATAGGTCATGTTACCCGTGATCACGCCGATGTCCTCGCCGCCGCCCCAGTTCTGCGTGGGGGCGGGCAACACCGTGTGAAACAGGTAGACCATCCACTTGCCCTGGCCCAGGGCGTTGTCCACGGCGGTGTTGAACGAGGACACGGGATGGCCGTCCGCCGTGGCATCTCCGGGGATCGGAGCAAGCGGCAGGTTCAGCGCGTCGCTCGCGGTGCCGGGCACGACCATGCCCGGCCACACGCCCCGTGCGACGAAGAAGCGGGATGCGGCCGCCGGTTTGTAGTCCAGGTCCCCGAACGGGTAGGCGGCGGTCCAGACAGCGGACTGTCCGATCTTCGTGCGGATGTAGTTGGTGGTGTCGTCGAACTCGGCCCCGGCGCTGCCCAGGCCGTTAGGACAAGTGTTGGGATCGTTGTCGGTCAGCTCCGCGGCCCTGCAATGGTGCGTGGTGTGGTTGCCGATCTCCGAACCTTGCGCGATTGCGTCTTTCCAGATGGCGTCGAAGCGCGTCGGATCGTCCCACTGCGGATACCAGTTGGCTGTGGGGTTGATGTAGTAGGTGACACGGACGCGCTGCGATTTCAGCTCCGGGTAGTGATCGATCTGCGACGGCTGCGAGTCGTCGAAGGTGTAGGACATCGCGGCCTTGAAGCCGGCCCAGTCGAGCACGCGCAGCCCCGGCTGTCCCGTGGTGCCGGCGGGCTTGGCCACCTCGCTCGTCGCGAGCGGCAGCGGCAGGCCGGCCGCACCGCCGTCGTTCCACTGCAGCACCAGGACCTTCAGCGGGGCCTGCGTGGTGCTCTGGCCATCGCTGACCTTCACGATGAGGTCATAGTCGTTGCGGGCATCGGCGTCGGCGGGCTGCGCGGTGTTAGGTGCCAGGCGGAACGACAAGGCGCCGGTCGCGGGATCGATCTTGACGCGCGGCGCGTCAAGGCCGGAGATGGACCACGTGGCGGTACGCCCGGCGGCCAGGGTCGCCGACGGGATCAGGAAGGTCGCGGTCACGCCTTCGTTGACCTTCAGGCTTGCAGGCATCGTAAGAACGGGCGCGGCTGCGGCCGTGCCGACGGTGCCGGCCTGGACGTCGGCACCGTGGCCGGCACTGCCGCCCCCACTGCAGCCCGCAAGCAAAGCCACCAGCAGGGCCGGGATGGCGAAATGAACGTTGTACCTCCTGTTCAAGATGGACTCCTCCAAGAATGTTGTTATTTTCAGTTTATTAACATGACAACAATGTTGCGTACGGCTGCGCTGGCGGCACCCGCGCGTTCACGAAGTTCACGCCAGGGCAAAGGTAGGCGCCCAGCCGGCGACGCTCTAACGTTTATTGCGGAAATTTCCATCGCGTGCAGAAATTAATAGGAATCTCCGCAGATTGTTTTAGTGGTCAGGCGCCCCGAAAGCGTGCAAGGGCGCACGCTGCGCCCTTGCTTCATTTCACAATCACGCCGCCGTTCAGGCGGCGGGCCGTCAACGGCGGCGCGCCCGGCCCAGGATCAGGGCGAACACGCCGGCACCCAGCAGCAGCGGATTTGCCGGCTCGGGCACCTCGCCGCTGGCCGGAGCGACGGTGGTGAAGTCATCCATCACGTACCAGCCGGTGTCGCGCGTGATGCTCAGCGACGACACGTTGTTGAACGGCGCGGCCGCCCACACGTAGTTCGCGCCGATGGCGATATTGCCGGTGGTGCCGATGAACTGGTTGGCAGCGTCATAGGCAGTGATGTTGATCCACCCGGCCTTGTCGGCGGCACCGTCCGGCGCCGCGAACCACGCGCCGGCGAAATTGAACGGCGTGGCACTGCTGATCGTGGCGCCATCGCTGCCGAAGCCGTTCACGGCGAAATGCGTGCCGCCGTGGGCGCCGTTG
>NZ_JBFUDR010000344.1:0-5881 GCF_056404615.1 Massilia sp. P2_C2
CCCCAGCCGCAGCCGGTGGCGCAGCTGCGCGCTGCGCTGCAGCGGCGTCAGGGCCGGCGCCGGCGCCACGAGCTCCGCCAGCCGGCCGGGATCGACGTCGTCGCCCAGCCGCCGCAAGCGCGCCTGGTAGGCCTGCAACAGCATCGCCATCCGGACCACCGGCAGCGGTTGCGCGTCCGGCCCGCGTTGCGTGGCGCCCATCAGGCCACACCCTTGCGGCCCGGCATGCGCGTGCGCAGGCGTGCCAGCGTGGCGGACAGAGCGCCGCCCCGGCGCAGGAAGAAGGCGGCCAGCGCCAGCGCCACCGTCGCCAGCACCGCGCCGGCGCCCCACAGCACGGCGCGCGGCAGATGCCCGGCGCGCGTGCGGGCCACGGCCGGCGGCGGGGCCGTGCCGCCGGGCACGAGCACGACGCTCACGTTGTCGTAACTCAGTCCCTCGACGCTGTGCACGACGAGGTTCTTGATGCCGGGGACGAGCGACGCGACGTCGGTGTTGGGCCGGTACTTGATGAAGACCGAGGCGCTGGGCGGCTTCACCACGTTCGCCAGCGGGTCGTTGTTCGGCAGTGCGATCTCCACGTGCGCCTGCGCCACGCCGTCGATGTCGCTGAGGGTGCGGGCGAGCTGCTGCGAGACGCCGAAGATGAAGCGCACGCGCTCCTCCGTGGGCGTGGAGATCAGGCCGTCCTTCTTGAACATCTCGCCCAGGTTCGTGTACCTGGCGTGCGGCAGCCCATGCGCGTGCAGCGCGTCCATGGCGGGCGCGAAGTCGTCGTCGGCAACGCTGATCAGCCAGGTCTTGCCGTCGTCGGGCGAGCTCTTGCTGGCGTCGACGCCGGCCTCCAGCAGCACGGTCAGCATGTCGTTCGCGTCGCTCTCGGTCAGTTGCGCGAACAGCTGCTTGGTGCAGCCGCCCAGCGCGGCGGCCAGGCACAGCACCGCGAGGATGAATCTGGCAGTTTTCACGTCGGCTCCTCGGGATTCATTGGTTCTTCATCAGGGTCTGGACGGCCGTCTTGCCGGACTCGGCCAGCGTGTTCACGATGTTCAGCTTGAACGACAGCACGGCCATCTCCGACTGCATCTGCACCGCCGCCACGGCCATTTCGGGCATGCTGGCCGCGTCGCCGATCGAAAACGACTGGATATTTTCCAGCGTCGCCTTGGCGGCGTGGTCTTGGGCGTCGATCATGCGGGACAGCTGCGACGGGCCGTGCGTGCGCGTCTGCGCGCCAGGGCCGTGGCCGATCTGCTGCATCAGCGCGGAAAAGCGGTCGACCAGCGTTTGCGGGGCCGGGGCCGGGGCCGGGGCGGCCTGGGCCACGGGAGCGACGGGCGTTGTCGCCGGGACGGGTGTGACCGGAGCAATCGGTGCGATCATGGCGGCTCCTCAGGCGCGCAGGTAATATGCGGGCGCCAGGTCGGCCACGGCCGGCGCGGCGGCGGTCTCGGACTCGGGCTCGGCGGCGGCGTCCGGCCCTTTGCCGAACAGCAGGTTGACGAGCGCCACGGCTTCCGGATCGTCGTTCCGCGTCAGCACCTCGTTGGCGCTGATGCGCCAGGCGTCGTCGCCGGATGCGTACAGGCACAGCGCCTGCAGCGCGGTGCAGATCGGCAGGTTCTGCATGTCGGGGCTGCTGCCGTGCAGGTTGCGCAGCACCTGCGTCGCCTCGATGTAGCGCTTGCGCTTGATGAGCAGCCAGATGTCGAAGGTGTCGAGCTCGCGGAACCGGGGCCGCAATACCCGCAGCGCCGCCAGCAGCGCGTCGGACTCGGCCAGCCTGCCCTGGTTAATCCCCGCCATCAACACCTCGATCAGGCCGGTGACGACTCTGTTGTCGCATTTGCTGTAATCGTTCATGAGCGTTCCTCGCATTGGTTGCGTCCGCAAGATGCCTTGCGCCGGACGACACATTAACGGCCGGGACCCGTCCGGCCGCGTGCCGAAGCGAAGCGTCCATGCATGAAACGAAGGCGCGGCCCCCGCTTCGGCGCGCGCGCCGGCGCTTCGTTCGACGCCACGCGGGCGTTCACCGCCGGACCGACAATCCGGGCGTATCTTTCACAGTCCCGGCGGTGCCATGTCAGACGAAAAAACCGAAGAACCCAGTGCCAAGAAGATGGAGGACGCCAGGCGCGACGGCAAAGTGGTCAAGAGCGCCGACCTCACGGCCGCGGCCGTGCTGCTGACGACCGGCGTCCTGATGCTGCTGTCCGGCCCGGCGCTGGGCGACGGGCTGCGTGCGCTGCTGGCGCCCGCGCTGGATGCGCGCGCCATCACTCGTCCCGACGCCGACCTGCTGCTGACCGCGCGCCGTATCGGCCTGCAGGCGGCGCTGCTGCTGGCGCCGTTCCTGGTGGCGTGCGTGATTGCCGCGGTGGTGGGCACGCTGGCGCAAACCGGCATCAACCTGTCGTTCAAACCCGTGGAACCCAAGTTCGACGCCGTCAATCCCGGCGCCGGGCTGACCCGCATCTTTTCGATGCGCTCGATGGTCGACCTGGGCAAGATGGTCGTGAAGGCCATGCTGATCGTCCTCGTCATGTGGAAGACGCTCACGCTGCTGGCGCCGTTGATCGTCGCCGCGGCCCACCAGCCGGCGCCCGCGCTCGCGCAGCTGGCCTGGCGCATCCTGGCCCGCTTCCTGCTGGTCGGCGGCGTGCTGTTCCTGCTGATGGGCGCGGCCGACTACGGCATCCAGCGCTGGCTGTTCGTGCGCGACCAGCGCATGAGCAAGGACGAGGTCAAACGCGAGCACAAGGAATCGGAAGGCGACCCGCACCTGAAGGGGCACCGCAAATCGCTCGCCAGGGAAATCGCCCTCGGCCCGGCGCCCGCGAACCGCGACCAGCTGCGCCGGGCGCAGGCGGTGATCGTCAACCCGACCCACTACGCGGTGGCCCTGTCCTACGACGCCGCGGGCCTCGGCCTGCCGCAGGTGGTGGCCAAGGGCGTCGACGACCAGGCGCTGGAGATCCGCCGCATGGCCCAGGAACTGGCCATCCCGATCGTCGGCAACCCGCCGCTGGCGCGCGCGCTGTACACGGTGCCGCTGGGCGACGCCATTCCCGAAGCGCTGTTCGACACCGTCGCCGCCATCCTGCGCTGGGTGCGCGACATCGGCACGCCGGACGCCGGCCCCGTGCCGCCTTCTTCCTCTCACCTCGTGGAACCGTTATGAACCTGCCCAAGAAAATGGAATTCGGCGGCGAGATCGCCATCGCCGCCGTCGTCGTGGCGGTGGTTGCGCTGATGATCCTGCCGCTGCCGACCTTCGCCATCGACAGCCTCCTCACCATCAACATCGGCGTCTCCGTGATCCTGTTGATGATGACGATGTACGTGCCCAACGCGGTGGCGTTCTCGTCGTTTCCGTCGCTGCTGCTGTTCACGACGATGTTCCGGCTGTCGCTGAACATCGCGTCGACCAAGTCGATCCTGCTGCGCGCGGACGCCGGCCACATCATCGAAAGCTTCGGCGAACTGGTCGTCGGCGGCAACCTCGTCGTCGGACTCGTCGTGTTCCTGATCATCGCGACGGTGCAGTTCATCGTCATCGCCAAGGGCTCGGAACGCGTGGCCGAAGTCGGCGCCCGCTTCACGCTCGATGCCATGCCGGGCAAGCAGATGAGCATCGACGCCGACCTGCGCGCCGGTAACCTGAGCGCCGACGCCGCGCGCCGCAAGCGCGCCCTGCTGGCGATGGAAAGCCAGCTGCACGGCGGCATGGACGGCGCGATGAAATTCGTCAAGGGCGACGCCATCGCCGGCCTGATCATCACCATGGTCAACATTCTCGCCGGCATCGTCGTCGGCATCACCTACCACGGCATGAGCGCGGGCGAAGCCGCCAGCCGCTTCGCCGTGCTGTCGGTCGGCGACGCGATGGTGTCGCAGATCCCGTCGCTGCTGATCTCGGTGGCGGCCGGCATCATGATCACCCGCGTGGCCGACGAACACCGCGAAGGCGTGCAGTCGCTCGGCGCCGAGATCGCCCACCAGCTCAGCGGCAATGCACGCGCGCTGTTCAGCGCCGCCGCCCTGCTCGGCGCCTTCGCCTTCGTGCCCGGCTTCCCGTCCGCCATGTTCCTGCTGCTGGCTGCGCTGGTGGGCGCGGCCGGGATGGTCTTGCGCAAGAAAGAACGGGCCGCGGCGCCGCCGGACGTGCAGCTGCCGGCGCTCAAGCGCCTGGGCGGCGTCGACGACAAGCAGGCCGTGCCCACGATCGCCACCAGCGCGCCGCCGTTCTCGCCGCCGATCGCGCTGCGCCTGTCCACCCAGCTGGCCGCGCTGCTGGACCCGGCCGCGCTGGACGCCAGGTTCGACACGGCGCGCCAGGGCATCGTCGAGGAACTGGGCCTGCCGTTCCCCGGCGCCGCCGTCTGGACCAGCCCCGCGCTGGACGGCCTGCGCTACGAGCTGTCGCTGCAGGACGTGCCGATGGGCGAGCTGCAGCTGCCGCCGCCGGCCGGCGCGGGCGAACTGGAGGCGGCCATCGTCGACGCCACGGTGGCGACCCTGCGCGCGCACGCCCAGCTGTTCGTGGGCCTGCAGGAAACCCAGTGGCTGCTCGACCGCGTGGCCGCCGACTATCCCGGGCTCGTCGACGAAGTCAAGAAGGCGCTGCCCGTGCCGCGCATCGCCGACGTGCTGCGCCGCCTGCTGGAAGAGCGCATCCCGATCCGCAACATGCGCGCCATCCTGGAAAGCCTCGTGGCCTGGGGCCCGCGCGAAAAGGACATGCTGACGCTGTGCGAATACGTGCGCGGCGACCTGGGCCGCTTCATCGCCCACCGCGCCACCGGCGGCCAGCGCCAGCTGCCCGCGATCCTGCTCGACACCAGCGTCGAACAACTGATCCGGCAATCGATCAAGACGACGCCGGCCGGCAATTACCTGACGCTGCCGCCCGACCAGGTGCAGGCCATCGTCGGCCGCATCCAGCAGATCGCGGGCCCGGCGCCCGAGCCGCTGCTGGCCGTGGTGACGTCGATGGACATCCGGCGCTACGTGCGCCGCATGATCGAGCAGCAGCTCGGCTGGCTGAACGTGTATTCGTTCCAGGAGCTGGGCGGCCACGCCGACCTGCGCCCGCTGGGCAAGCTGGCGCTGTAACCGCCATGACGATGAAGCCCACCGCGACCCTGCCCGTGCGCCTGCTGTCCCGTGCCGACGCCATGCCGGCCGCGCGCGCGCGCGCGCCGCGCAACCCGCTGCGCAGTCAATTCCTGGCCCGGCTCGTGCCCGAAGCCGATCTGCAAGCCCCTGCCCAGCCGGACGACGACGATACGCCGGCGCAGCCGGATGTCCTGCCCGTGGCCGCCGCCGCGCCTCAGGCCGCGCCGGCGCTGCCCGAACCGGCGCTGTCGCGCCRCATCGCCCGCGCCTGCGCGCGCGACGAGCGGACGAGCCTGCGCATGGCGCGCCTGGCCGCCGTCATCGGCGACTTCGTGAACACGCCGGCCATCATCGACAGCGGCTGCTGGGAATTGCAGATCGCGCTGGACCCGGCGCTGCTGCCGGCCACCCGGTTGCGCCTGAGTCTTTCGTCCTGGCGGCTGTCGCTTCGTTTCGAGAGCGACGACCGCGACGCCCGTTGCGTAATCTTGGACAACAGCAGGGAATTGCAGCACCGCCTGCAGACCCTGCTGCCGGCCCACATCGACATCGACATCGTCTGCTGGTGACGCCGGCGCCGCCCCGAGGAACCAACATGCTCAGAGACGACAAATGCATCGCCCCGCTCCATTCGCGGCTGCCCGCGCTGACGCCCGCGCTGGCGCGCCTGACGCGCGTGCTGTTCGCGCGCGCGGCGGGCACGCTGGCCGCGCACCTCGCGTGCCGCATCGTGCCGCTGGACGCCGGCGGCGCACTGGCC
>NZ_JBFUDR010000345.1:0-5849 GCF_056404615.1 Massilia sp. P2_C2
GTATAGACCTGAAATACGCTTTTGGCCGTATCGACACCGACCGTCGTTTTGCGAGTAGCATTCATGATGTGGATCCTCCGGTTAGCCTCGAAAGTCTCGACACTTTCACTTTAGGCGCTTTTGACGCCGTCGGCCCGCGAGGGTCCACCCCTTCCGCTATCCCCCGCTCCCTTCTTGCCGTTCGTCATTCCGCTCGTAAAGGTGGGAGGCGTCCATTTCATTCTCCTTCGTGGTGTTGTAAAAAATGCCGGGTTGGCAATCCATGCGACAATGGCCGGGCTTACTACCTCAACCATTCTGATTCGTTAGCAATGTATCCAGAATATATCTTGACCTTGTCCTGCCTGGACCACCGCGGCATCGTGCTGCGCGTCTCGGGCTTTTTGGCCGAACACGGCTGTAACATCATCGACTCGGCCCAGTTCGGCGATCCGGAATCGAAGCTGTTCTTCATGCGCGTGCACTTCGCGCTGGAAGACGATGCCATATCCGACGAATTGCTGCGCGCCGGCTTCGGTTCGCTGTGCGGGGACCTGGGCGCCACCGGTGCGTTGCACGACGCCAAACGCAAGCCGCGCGTGCTGATCATGGTCTCCAAAATCGGCCACTGCCTGAACGACCTGCTGTTCCGCTACCGCAGCGGCCTGCTGCCGGTCGAGATTCCGGCCATCGTGTCGAACCACATGGACTTCTACCAGCTCGCGGCCAGTTACAATATCCCGTTCCACCACTTGCCGCTCGAGGCCGGTGCCAGCGAATCGGCCAAGCTCGCCCAGGAGGCGCGCATCATCGAATTGCTCGACACCCACCGGATCGACCTGGTCGTGCTGGCGCGCTACATGCAAATCCTGTCGCCGGGCCTGTGCGAAGCCCTGAAGGGCAGGGCGATCAATATCCACCATTCGTTCCTGCCCAGCTTCAAGGGCGCGCGTCCATATGCGCAGGCGCACCGGCGCGGCGTCAAGCTGATCGGTGCCACTGCCCACTTCGTCACGGGCGACCTGGACGAAGGCCCGATCATCGAGCAGGACGTCGAGCGCGTCGACCACGCCATGCGCGCGGAGCAGCTGACGGCCATCGGCCGCGACGTCGAGAGCGTCGTGCTGGCCCGCGCGGTCAAGTGGTTCGTGGAACACCGTATCCTGCTGAACGGCGACAAGACTGTCGTGTTCAGCTAAACAATAAAGGCATAGGCAACACGGAATGGCCCTGAAAGCAACTATCTACAAGGCAGACCTGAGCATTGCGGACATGGACCGCAACTACTACCAGGAGCACGCGCTCACGATCGCGCGGCATCCTTCGGAAACCGACGAGCGGGTGATGATCCGCCTGCTCGCCTTCGCCCTGCACGCCGACCCGGCGCTCGCGTATGGCAAGGACCTGTTCGACGTCGAAGAGCCCGCGCTGTGGCTCAAGGACCTCACCGGCGCCATCGACCTCTGGATCGAGGTCGGCCAGCCCGACGAACGCCGCCTCATGAAGGCCGCCGGTCGCGCCGAACACGTGATCGTGTACAGCTACAGCGCGACGAGCAACATCTGGTTCAAGGGCCTGGCCAGCAAGCTCGAACGCACCCGCAAGATCTCCATCATCAATATTCCGGCGGAAACCAGCGCCCAGCTGGAGCAGATGGCCCAGCGCTCGATGCAACTGCAATGCACGATCCAGGACGGCCAGGTGTGGCTGACGGATGGCGAGCGTACCGTGCAGGTCGAGCGCGAGACGCTGCTGGCCGAGCGCTGATGGTCGAGCGGCGAAGGCAGCTTCCTGGCTGGACAATTTGTCCCAGGCCAGGTGTGCGCCGGGCCGTGCGTACGCCGCTATAATCGGACCATGCCGATTCGTTCGATCACCCGCCGTCTGCGTTTCGTATGGCTGGCACTGTTCGCCGTGCTGCTGAATGCGCTCGCGCCGACGGTGTCGCATGCGCTGGCCGCGAGCCGGCCGGCGATCCCGGTCGACGTCTGCAGCGTCGATGGCGGCGCGCCGTTCGCCGCTGCGGCCGCGCTGCTCATGCAGGACGAGCGGCACGCCGGCATGGGCGCGTTGGCCGATTGCGGCTATTGCCTGGTCCACGCGGGCAGCCACGGCCTGCCGCCGCCCGTGCATCCGCTGCCGGCGCTCGTGGACGGGTCGGAACCCCGGCCTTTCCTGTTCCACCACGCGCCCCGTCCGCTGGCCGTCTGGCTCGCGGCCGTGCCGCGCGGCCCTCCCGTCTTTGCCTGACGTTTCGGTGCGTGTGCACCATTCATCCATTTTTCTTGTCAGGTAAAGCCATGTATCGCAAATTCCTCGTGCTGGCCGCGGCCAGCCTTTTCACCACTGCCGCATGCGCCCAGGTCGCCGTCACCGACCCGTGGATCCGCGCCACCGTCCCGGCCCAGAAGACGGCCGGCGCCTTCATGCAGCTGCGTTCGCCCAAGGCCACGCGCCTCGTCGACGTGCAGTCCCCGGTCGCGGGGCGGGCCGAGATCCACCAGATGGACATGCAGGGCCAGACCATGCGCATGCAAAAGGTCGACGGCATCGACCTGCAGGCGGGCCAGCCCGTCAACCTGTCGGCCGGCGGCTACCACGTCATGCTGTTCGACCTGAAGCAGCAGCTGAAGGAAGGCGAGCAGGTGCCGCTGACCCTCGTGTTCCTCGGGGCAGATAAAAAGCGCGAGAACGTCACCGTGCAGGTGCCGGTCAAGCCGCTGACCTATACCGCCGCTCACTGAAGGGGGACATGATGAAAGCTTACTGGATCGCCGCCCTGTTCGCGGCACCGCTGGCGCACGCCCATATCACCATCGCCCCGGCCAGCGCACCGGCCGGCGCTTACCAGACGCTCGTCTTCAAGGTCGGCCACGGCTGCGACGGCAGCGCCACCACGGGCATCACGGTGCAACTGCCGGACGGGGTCACGGCGAAGCCCATGCCCAAGCCCGGCTGGACCATCAACCTCGTCGAAGGCAAGCTGGCCACGCCGCTGCAGCAGCACGGCAAGACGATCGCGAGCGCCGTGCGCGAGATTAGCTGGCGCGGCGGCCCGCTGCCGGATGCGTACTACGACGAATTCACCTTGCAGGCCAAGCTGCCGGACGCCACGGGCACCTATGTGTTCAAGGTCGGCCAGCAGTGCGAGAAGGGCCGCGTGGACTGGGCCGACGTCGCGCCCGCATCGAAGACGCCCGCGCCGGTGCTGGAAGTGACGCCCGCCGCGATGACTATGCACCATCACTGAGGTGCGCATGCGATACCAACGACATCGCCTTGCGCTCGCGGTGCTGGCGTGCGTGAGCGCGCACGCCCATGCGGACGACACGCACCTCGACACCGTGATCGTGACGGGGCGCCCGACGTCGCTGCCGGCGCAGATCCCGACGACCATCGAGGGCATTACGGGCGCCCAGGTGGAAGAGCGCATCAACGCGGTCGACAGCGAGGATGCGCTGAAATACCTGCCCAGCCTGAACGTGCGCAAGCGCTACGCGGGCGACTACGACCACGCCGTGCTCGCGAGCCGCGCGTCCGGCACGGGCAACAGCGCGCGCTCGCTCGTGTACGCGGACGGCATCCTGCTCTCCAACCTGCTCGGCAACGGTGCCACCTATACGCCGCGCTGGGGCCTCGTCACGCCCGAGGAAATCGAACGCGTCGACGTGCTGTACGGTCCGTTTGCGGCCGCCTATCCGGGCAATGCCGTCGGTGCCGTCGTCGACTTCCAGACCCGCATGCCGACGCGGCGCGAAGCCCACGTCAAACTGTCCGGCTACTCGCAGGGCTTCAAACTGTACCGCACGGACGACCGCTACGACGGCTGGCAGGGCAGCGCGTCGCTCGGAGACCGCAGCGGCGCATGGTCGTGGTGGGTCGACGTGTCCCGGCTGGAGAGTGATGCGCAACCCATCGCATTCGCCAACAAACTGTTGTCGACCGGCGTGCCGGACGGCGGCGGCATTCCCGTGACGGGTGCCGTGGCCGGCCGCAATCCGTCCAACCGCGACTGGTGGCTGATCGGCGCGACGAACCAGACGCATACCGTGCAGGACCACGCGAAACTGAAGCTCGCGTGGGACATCACCCCGAAGCTGCGCGCCAGCTACACGCTCGGCTGGTGGCAGAATGACGCGCGGCGCGTGTCCGAGTCGTACCTGCGCGACGCGGCCGGCGACGCAGTGTATACCGCCACTCGCGTGAACATCGACGGCCGCAGCTACGACATCAAGGCCTCCGATTTCGCGCCCAGCCGCGCGTCGCTGGAACACGTGATGCACGGCCTCTCGCTGAAACATCACAGCCGCGACACGTTCGACTGGGAGATCGCGGCCAGCCTGTACGACTATGCGCGCGACCTCGTGCGCACGCCGACCGTGCTCGTCGCCAATGCGGACACGAACGGCGCCGGCCAGGTCACGGACATGCGCGGCAGCGGCTGGACTACCCTGGCGCTGAAGGGCATCTGGCGGCCGGATGGCGGACCGCTGACCGGGCACACGGTCGAATTCGGCCTGCAGTCCGACCACGCACATCTGCGCACCCGCGTGTTCGGCAGCGCCACGGACTGGCTGCACGCGGGCGACGGCAAACAGGTCTCCGTCTTCAACGGCAACACGGGACTGGAAAGCCTGTACGTGCAGGACAACTGGCGCATCGGCGACGACTGGCGCGCCACGCTGGGTGCCCGGTTCGAGCGGTGGCAGGCCTATGGCGGCGCACTGTCGAACGCCGTGCTGGCCGCGCCGTTCCCACCCCGCAGCGAGACGGCGTGGTCGCCGAAGGCCGCGCTGTCGTGGCGCGTGAATCCGGACTGGACTCTCAAGGCTTCGACGGGCCGCGCCGTGCGCAATCCGACGGCGGCCGAGCTGTTCCAGGGTTCTATCGTCGACAAAGTCATCGTCAACAGCAACCCGGACCTGAAGGCGGAAAAGTCGTGGACGAGCGAGCTGACGGCCGAGACGATGGGCCCGACGGGCGCGTTGCGGGTCACGCTGTTTCGCGAGATGACGCGCGACGCCCTGTATTCGCAGCCGCTGCTCGTCTCCGGCGGGGCGACGGTGAACACGGTGCAGAACGTGGGGCGCATCCGCACCAACGGCCTTGAAATGTCGGCGCAGGCGGACGACGTCGGGGTGCCAGGACTCGGGCTGACGGCCAGCCTCACGTATGCCGGTTCCATCATCTCGGAGAACGCGGGCTTCCCGGCGAGCGTGGGCAAGTGGCAACCTCGCGTGCCGCGCTGGCGCGCGACGATGCTGGCGACGTGGAAGGCGAACGACCGCTGGACGGCCACGCTCGGGGGGCGCTACAGCGGCCGGCAGTATTCCACGCTGGACAACAGCGATCCGAACGGGAATGCCTACATGGGCGTCTCCGATTACCTCGTGTTCGATGCGCGGGTGCGGTATCGGTTCAACCGGCAGTGGAGCGCGGCGGTGGGCGTGGACAACCTCAACGACCGCAAGTATTGGGCGTTTCATCCATACACGCAGCGGACCGTGGTGGCCGAGCTTCGGTGGGACCTGTAACGCTTGCGACATGTTGGCGTTACGCGTGGGCACGGGGTGCCCACCCTGTTAGGGCAAAGTTGTAATGTCCGCTTCTAGCAAAGTAGAAATGTCCGCTTTTGCTAGATAGCTCATGCTGTCGATTCTGAATGGTTTGGRGTCGAGTGTGGGCAAAGYCGGGAGCATTACGATGGAGGAGTTGGAGCGCGCCGAAATCATCGCCGCCAGTGTCAGGGGCGAGATCACGGCGGTCATTGCGGCACAGCGCCTGGGGCTGACGACACGTCAGGTACGCCGTCTGCAAAAGCGTTTTGAACAAGAGGGCCAGAGCGGGATGATTTCCCGGCGTCGGGGCAA
>NZ_JBFUDR010000346.1:0-5836 GCF_056404615.1 Massilia sp. P2_C2
GGCGCGGCCGGTTCCGTGGCGGGCGCCGCCGCGCCGGGTGCCGCTGCGGTCGGCGCCACGGCGGGCGTCGGCTCGCCCGGCTGCTGCAATTGTTCGAACAGCAGTTGCGCCTGGTCGTAGTTGGCGAGCAGTTCGTCGAAGGCGGCCGGATTCGTCGTCCCGGCGTGCAGCATGTTCTCGATCTGCGTTTCCAGCGCGTGCGTGTGCTGGCCCAGGCGCATCGCGCCGGCCATGCGCGCGCTGCCCTTCACGGTGTGCAGGGCGCGCAGCAGGCCGTGCGCCACCGCCGCGTCGGCCGGGTTCTGCTGCCACTGGCGCAGGCCGTTGCCGATCTGCGGCAGCAGGTCGGCCGCTTCTTCCATGAACACGGGCAGCAGGTCCGGGTCGAGGTCGTCGACGAATACCGGCTCGGCGGCCAAAGCCGCGTCGGGTTCGGGTGCCGGTTCGGGTGCCGGCTCGGATTCGGGCTGCGGCTCGGGTTCCGGTTCAGGTGTCGGCTGCGGTTCGGGCTCGGGCGCCGGCTGCGGTTCGGCCGCGGCGGCCGGCAGCTCGAACAGCGCGTCGACGTCGATGACGTCTGGCTCCGGCTGCGCCGGCGCGGGCTGCGCCTGTTCCAGCGTGGGCGCGGCGAACGGGTCGTCGAAATAGGTGTCGAACAGGTCGTCGACGGCGTTCGCGCCAGGATCGTCCTGGCGCTCCGGTTTCGCACGCGGCGCCAGTTCCGTGCTGACCGGCAGTGCCGGGGCACCACCGGCCAGCGGCGGATCGGCCAGGATGCTGGCAAAGGTGGCGGCGAACAGCGCGTCCAGGCGCTCCGCCAGCTCCGGCTCGGCGCCGTCGATCACGGCATCGGCACGGACGCGTCCCAGGTCGTCGCGCAGCGCTTCCAGGCGCGCCAGCAGTTCCGGCTGCGCCGGCGCCAGCTCGCCCAGCGAAAACACCTGCAGCATCACGCGCACGCGCTCGACCGTCTCGTCCAGCAGGTCGAACTGGTCACCCTGCAGCGGCGGCACGGCCACCTGCAACGCTTCTTCCAGCGCCGCCGCCAGTTCACGCAGCGCATGGAAGCCGACCGTGGCCGACGTGCCGCCCAGCGTGTGCGCCGCCTTCAGCGCCTGCGGCGTCACGGCACGCAGCGGTTCCGC
The DNA here is from genome assembly GCF_056404615.1 of Massilia sp. P2_C2. Lineage (NCBI taxonomy): Bacteria > Pseudomonadati > Pseudomonadota > Betaproteobacteria > Burkholderiales > Oxalobacteraceae > Massilia > Massilia sp. P2_C2. The sequence goes on from NZ_JBFUDR010000346.1 coordinate 1,146, forward strand.
GCGCCAGCTGGCGAAATCCTCGGCCAGGGTGCGCACCAGCTCCTCGGTCTCGCCGAGGTAGATGTGGTACAGCGGCAGGGGAATCTCCAGGTCGCCCACGTGCCGCACGTTCGCTTCCGACACGGGGAAGGCCAGCACGTTGTCGGGCAGCTCGGCCGGCGACAGGGCCGGCAGCGGCGCGGGCGGCTCGTTGCGCGCGACGTCGAAGCCGGCCGCGGGCTCGGCCGGTTCCGGCGGCGACGCGGCAGCCGCGGCATCGTCCGCCAGACCTGCTGCTGCGGCGGCGTCGAACGCACCGACCGTCTCCGGCGCCAGCTCCGCCGGGGCGTCGGCCGCCGGTACGTAGGGCGCCGACTCGAGCGGTGCCGGTGCGGCCGGCGCCACTTCCTGCACCGGCGCCACGAACGGACCGCCGTCCTGCACGTGGGCAGCGGCCTGCGCGAGCGCCGCGCCGTCGCGCTGCGATCCGCCGGCCGCCGGGTCGCCGGCCGCCGGGTCGCCGGCCGCCAGTTCTCCGACCCAGGCCAACATCTCCGCATGCGCATGCGCGAGCAGCGCCAGCAGGTCGGGCGTGGCGGCACGCGCTTCGGCCAGCCACAGGTTCATGACTTTTTCGATGGCCGCGGCGGCCACGGCAAAGGACTCGAGACCGACCATGCGGCTGCTGCCCTTGAGCGTGTGGAAGGCGCGGCGCAGGCGGGTGAGCGTGTCCTGGTCGGCCGGGCTGGCCGTGGCCGCGGGCAGCGCCGTACCGACCACGTCCAGCACCTCATGCGCCTCGCCGATGAAGATTTCCAGCAGCTCGGCCTCGACGGCATCCGGCGCTGCAGCCGGTGCGGCAACCGGTGCCGCGGCCGGCACTACCGGTGCCGCCGGCGCAGCTTCCGGTGCGGGTTGCGCCTGCGCCAGGCTCTCGAACGGCTGCTCGCGGAACAGGCCCGCGCCGGCATCGAAGCGGAAGCGCTGGCGTGCGCCCTCGACGTTCTGCGCCAGCGCATCCGTGAAGAAGCCGAGCGCGCCGATGTTGCGGGCCAGGTTGTCCAGCACGGCACCGCGCGTGGCCGCATCCGGCTGGCCGCCGAGCAGCGTACGCACCTGGCCGCGCACGTGCGCGACGGCCTGCGAGCCCTGGTCCTGGTCGAGGATCGCCAGCGCGCCCTGCAACTGGTGCAGCAGCGGATCGACCTGTTCGAGCGAGGCGGCGCGGGCCGGGTCTTCGTAGTATTCGTCGATGAGCTTCTCGACCTGGCGCAGGCCCGTGCGCATCTCGCCCGCCAGCACGGCGACCGTCTGGCCCTGCTGCAGCTCGCGCGCCAGTTCGCCCTGCCAGACGGGGGCATCGGGCGGCGTCTCGCCGTGCGCCAGCGCGAGCAGGCGCTGGCCGACCGCCTCGGCATGCTGGCCGAAGTCGTCGGGCAGCTGGCGCAGCTGATCCAGGCCGTGCTCGACGAACAGCATGGCCTCGGCCATCTCGAGGCTGAACTGGTCGCTGCGCCCGCCCGCCATCGACTTGCCGGCGGCCTCGCCCAGTTCGCGCAGCAGATGTGCCAGCGCCGGCGCGCCCAGCTTCTCGCTGGCCCCGGCGAGCCTGGACAAGGCGTCGTTGAAGCCGCCTTCGAGCGGGTCGCCGCCCTCGCTGGCGACGCGGTCCCAGCCCCGCTTGGTCTCGATCAGCGCGGCCCGGGCGTCCTTCAGCGCCTCCGGGTCGACGCGGCCGTAGCGGCGCTCCAGGTAATCGGCGGGCACCTGGCCCGCGACGTGGTAAGCATCGCGCAGCTGGCGCGCATCCGGCGTGGGTTCGGTGGCGGCGGACAGGAAGAACAGCGCGTCGCGCAGCAGCGCTTCCGGCAAATTCGTGTGGCCTTGCGCCATGCGGCGCAGTTGCAGGTTGATCTGGCCGAACAGCTGTTTTACATACAGGTCGGGCGCCACCTGGCCCAGCGCGACGAGGTCGGCGGCGGTCTGCAGCGCCAGCCAGAATGCATGCGCCTCGGCCTGCGGCTGGCCGTGGACGACGGGGGTCAATGCATCGCGCATGGCGCCCGCCTGGGCACGCTGGGCGGCGACGTCGGCGCTACGCAGGAACGGCAGCAGCGCCTTTTCGAACGCGGCGCGGGCCGCGGCGTAGTCCGGCATGGGACCGGCGCCGCCGCCCGGCAACAGGGCCAGAGCGAGGTCCAGCTCGAGCATCTGGCCCGGATGCACGCGCTCCACGCCCAGCAATTCCTGCAGCGCGCGGTAGTAGGGGAACAGCCGCACGGGTTGCGGGGCGGCCCCGTCCAGCAATTCCTCCAGGTATTCGACGAGCGCGCGGTAGGCCTCGCCCACGGTGGCGGCGCGCTCGGGGGTCAGTTCCAGCGCGCCGTCCTTGAAGCGGTCGATGACCTGCTCGGCCGTTTCGCCGACGCGTTCGACGCCGGCCACGTCCACCAACTGCAGCGCGCCGTGAACCTGGTGCAGGTGCGACCCGGCATGCAGCAGCAAGGTCGGACGCGCCTCCGGGCTGCGGCCGGCCGCGTCCTGCAAGGCCTTGGCGGACAGCCCGAGGGCATCGCGGATTTCCCCGATGACCCAGGACAGGGGGCCGGTGTCGAATTGCGGTACTGCGGACGCGTGCGAAAACTGGGTCATGTGAACAAATGTCAGGGGCTCAGGCGGCGACGCGGAAGCGCGACACCGAATTCTTCAGTTCCTGCGCGAGCTCCGCCAGTTGCCGGATCGACTGCGCCGTCTGCTGCGTGCCGCCCTGTGCCTGCTCGGTGATCGCGAGGATGTGCTGCATATTATGCGCCACACCGTTCGCGGACGTCGCCTGCAGTCCCGCCGCCACCGCCATGCCCTGGATCAGCTCGGCCAGGCGGTTCGATACACGCGAAATGTCCGCGAGCGCCGCGCCGGCCGCGTCGGTCACGCGCGCGCCCTCGACCACGCCCTGCGTCGATTTTTCCATCGCGGCCACGGCATCGTGCGTATCGGTCTGGATGGTGCGCACCAGCGCGCCGATCTGCTTGGCCGCTTCGGCCGACCGTTCCGCCAGGCGCTGGACCTCTTCCGCCACGACGGAGAAGCCGCGTCCCGCCTCGCCGGCCGATGCGGCCTGGATCGCCGCGTTCAGCGCCAGCACGTTGGTCTGTTCCGTGATGTCGGAAATCAGCTCGGTGATCTCGCCGATCTCCTGCGACGATTCGCCCAGGCGCTTGATGCGCTTCGACGTTTCCTGGATCTGTTCGCGGATCTCGCCCATGCCCCGGATCGCGTTCTGCACCGCGGTCGCGCCCTGCTCGGCCGCCGCCACCGACTGGCGCGCCACCTCGGCCGATTCCTTTGCGGAGCTGGACACGTCCGTGATCTCGCCGGCCATGCGCAGCATCGTGGCCGACGTGTCCTGGATCTCGCGCGCCTGCTGGCCTGCCGCGACGAGCAGGCGGTTCGACACCAGCTGGGCGTCGTTCGACGCCTGCGTCACCTTTTCCGCCGTGGCGATCACGCGCACGACGAGGCCACGCAGCTCTTCCACCGTGTAGTTGACGGAGTCGGCGATGGCGCCCGTGATGTCCTCGGACACGGTGGCGTGCACGGTCAGGTCGCCGTCCGCCACTTCCTGCAATTCGTTCATCAGGCGCAGGATCGCCGCCTGGTTCTGGTCGTTGGTCGCCTTGGCTTCTTCTTCCTTGGCCTGGGCCAGCAGGCGCATCGTCTCCGCTTCCTGGCGGCGCGCGTCGGCGCCGCGGGTACGWTTGCGCGAATCCTGCAGCATCACGCGCGAGATGCTGCCGGCCGCGACGAGCGTGAAGATCGACGCCGCGACGAGCAGCCAGAACCAGCCGCTCGTACTGCCTTCGCCGGCGCGGAACGACGCTTGCAGCTCGGTCAGCTGGCGGCGCAGCGCCTCGTTGTCGTTGAAGATCGTCTGCTCGGCGGCCTTGGCGGCTGTCATGTCGGACAGCTTGTCGAGGAAGGTCGAGATCAGCTTCTGGCAGATGTCGAACTCGGCCTGCACTTCTTCCAGTTTGGTGCGCAGGCCGGGGTCGCGCAGCGGGGCCAGGCCGAGCGGCTCGCTGCCGTTCAGCAAACCGTCGACGGTGGCGCGGAACATGGTCGTGTCGCGGCCCATCTGGAACGCGGTCTCGGGGCGGATGCCGCCCGAGGTCAGGAATTCGCCGGCGCTGCGCGACAGGCGCTGCGTCAGCATCATCATGCGGCCCAGCGCCGCCAGTTCGCGCGCGCTGCCGCCGCGCGCCGTGCGCTCGGTCAGGATCCCTTCCGTCAGCGCCAGCATTTCCGGCGCCAGGATGTCGAGCTGCTTGAGGTTCTTGTCGAACGCGACCAGCTCCGGCTTCATCTTGAGGATGCTGGCGGCGGCCGCGTCGGAGACGTGCCATTTCGCGCGCACTTTCGCCAACTGCGCAGCGAGGGCGCCGGTCGATGCCGGGATCTCATTGCCGTTGTAGCCGCCGCCGCTGGCCAGCAGGTCGAGTTCGCGCGACAGGGCGATGCGGCTGTCCTGCAGCTGCGTGAAGGCGTCCGGCACGCCCTGCATCGCGTTCGGCGCGGCCTTGCCGACGCGCTGCGAGTGCATCAGCGCCTCGCTGGCGATCTGGGTCTGGCTGCTGGCGATCGCACCGCTGCCGGCATTGCGCCACAGCGACAGCAGCGTGAGCAGGATGCCGACGACGAAGGCGATCAGCAGG
>NZ_JBFUDR010000347.1:0-5794 GCF_056404615.1 Massilia sp. P2_C2
GTTCTCGACCTGGATCACCTTGGCCACCGCGAGGCCGGCCGGGTAGATGCCGTCCAGGCCGGACGTCACGAGCACGTCGCCGACCTGGATGTCGGCGTTCGGCGCGACGAAGCGCAGGTCCAGGAGGCCGGACTGGCCGCGGCCATAGGCCACGCTGCGCAAGCCGTTGCGCAATACCTGCACGGGGATCGCCTGTTCCTTGTCGGTGAGGAGCGTGACTTCGGACGTGAACGGGAACACGCGCGTGACCTGGCCGACGACGCCGGCGTTGTCGATCACGGGCAGGCCGAGCTTGACGCCGTTGCGGGTGCCACGGTCGAGCACGACCCGACGCGTGGACGGGTCGCGCGCGTCATACAGGATCTCGCTCATCATGGAGTGCACGGGCAGGTGCTCGCGCGCGTCCATCAGGCGGCGCAACTGCGCGTTCTCGGCCATCTGGAGCTGCGCCTGCTGCATGGCCTGGGCCATCGCGACCTGCTGGCTCTTCAGGTCGCGGACTTCCTTCTGCAGGGCGGAGATCGAGGAAAAATACGTGCCCATGTTGGCCAGCGCGTCGCGCGGAGCCAGGGCGGCCATCTGAAACGGGTACAGGACCGTTGCCGCCACCTGGCGCACGGCGCTGAGCGCGTGCAGGCGCGCGTCGACCACGAGCAGCGCGATCGAGAGCAGAGCGAACGCGGTCACCTTGACCCTTGCGGGGGCGCCTTGCTTGAACAGCGGCGGAGGACTGTATTCCATGACTTCCAATAATGCGGGCGTACCTGGCCCGCGTCAATGTGGACGCTTGGCGCCGGGGGGCGGGCACCCGGTGTAGGGGCGCCAGGCGTCGCCAGCGCTGAACGCAAACAGCGCGGGGAATCCCGGGATCGCCGGGACCACCACACGCCCTGTTCGCACCGCCACGGCCGGGTTACTCGTACGAGAAAATCGAGCCCAGCTTGTCCATGCGCTCGAGCGCCATGCCGGAGCCGCGCACGACGCAGGTCAGCGGATCCTCGGCCACCAGCACCGGCAGGCCCGTCTCTTCCATCAGCAGACGGTCCAGGTCGCGCAGCAGCGCGCCGCCGCCCGTCAGCATCATGCCCTTCTCGGCGATGTCCGCGCCGAGTTCCGGCGGAGTCTGCTCGAGGGCGTTCTTGACGGCCGAGACGATGTTGTTCAGCGGGTCGGTCAGCGCTTCCAGGATCTCGTTGGACGAGATGGTGAAGGAACGCGGGATGCCTTCGGACAGGTTGCGGCCCTTGACTTCCATCTCCTTGACTTCGGAGCCCGGGAAGGCAGAACCTATTGCCTTCTTGATCGCTTCCGCGGTCTGCTCGCCGATCAGCATGCCGTAGTTGCGGCGGATGTAGTTGACGATGGCTTCGTCGAACTTGTCGCCGCCCACGCGCACGGAGCCTTTGTAGACCATGCCGCCCAGCGAGATGATGCCGACCTCGGTCGTGCCGCCGCCGATGTCGACGACCATCGAACCGGTCGCCTCCGCCACCGGCAGGCCGGCGCCGATCGCGGCCGCCATCGGCTCTTCGATCAGGTAGACCTGCGATGCGCCGGCGCCCAGCGCCGATTCGCGGATCGCGCGCCGCTCGACCTGCGTGGAACCGCAGGGCACGCAGATGATGATGCGCGGCGACGGACGGAAGAACTTCGAGTCGTGCACCATGCGGATGAACTGCTTGAGCATCTGCTCGGTGACGGTGAAGTCGGCGATCACGCCATCCTTCATCGGACGGATCGCTTCGATGTTGCCGGGGACCTTGCCGAGCATTTGCTTGGCTTCCTTGCCGACCGCCTGGATTGTCTTCTTACCGTTCGGACCGCCTTCCTGGCGGATCGCGACGACCGAAGGCTCGTCCAGCACGATGCCCAGACCGCGCACATAGATCAGTGTGTTGGCGGTACCCAGGTCGATGGCCAGGTCGTTAGAGAAATAGCTGCGTAAAAAACCAAACATGTGTGTCCTGATGTGCGCAAGGGGTGCGCCTAACATTAATCGGGGAATCTTCGCCGCAAAGCCGAATCCGCATCGCGGGCTTTTCATGCGTGGATAAAGGGCGGCTTTCGCCCGGAGAACGCATTAGCCCGCCATTCTACCTTATAATTTACAGATTAAACGCTGAAAAACGGGCAGTTTCATGCCCATATCGGCCTGCGAGATCGACGGTATTAGAAAGCTTTTATCAGCTTTAGCGCGCCGTTAACCAAATTTCATTGTCTACACACTCATCTTTTGAACGCGGCAACGAACCGCGCCATTTGCCATGTCCCTGACACTTTCAGACGTAAAACGGATCGCCAACCTGGCCCAGCTCGACATGGATGAGGCCCACGCCGAAACCGCCTTGACCGAGCTGAACGGGATCTTCGCCCTGGCCGAGCAGATGCAGGCCGTCGACACCACCGGCGTCGAACCGCTGTCGCAACCGCTGGCAGCCGTGCTCGCCCTGCCACTGCGCCTGCGCGAGGACGTGGTGACCGAGGAAAACCATCGCGACGACTACCAGGCCCCCGCCCCGGCAACCCAGGACGGCCTGTACCTCGTGCCGAAAGTCATCGAATAACCCGCAGCGAACGCCGACCATTATGATGCATCAAAAAACCATCAAGGAGCTGTCCGCGCTCCTGCACTCGAAACAAGTCTCCGCGACGGAGCTGACGCAGCACTACCTCGACCGCATCGCCGCCAGCCAGCATAATGCCTTCCTGGACGTGAATCCGGACCTGTCGCTGGCCCAGGCGAAGGCCGCCGACGAGCGCATCGCGCGCGGCAATGCCGGCCCGCTGACCGGCATCCCCATCGCCCACAAGGATATCTTCGTCACGCAGGGCTGGCGCTCGACCGCCGCCTCGAAGATGCTGGGCAATTACGTGAGCCCGTTCGACGCGACCGTCGTGACGAAATTCGGCGACGCCGGCATGGTGACGCTGGGCAAGCTCAACTGCGACGAATTCGCGATGGGCTCGTCGAACGAGAACTCGGCCTTCGGTGCCGTGAAAAACCCGTGGGACGCGCTGGCCGTGCCGGGCGGCTCGTCCGGTGGCTCGGCCGCCGCGATCGCCGCGCGCCTGGCGCCGGYCGCGACCGGTACCGACACCGGCGGCTCGATCCGCCAGCCGGCCGCGTTCTGCGGCATCACCGGCATCAAGCCCACGTATGGCCGCGTGTCGCGCTTCGGCATGATCGCGTTTGCCTCGTCGCTCGACCAGGGCGGCCCGATGGCCCGCACGGCCGAGGACTGCGCACTGCTGCTGAACGAGATGGTCGGCTTCGACGAGCGCGACGCGACGAGCCTCACGGCCGAGCAGGGCAACGCCCGCGAAGACTTTACGCGCGACCTGAACGCACCCTTGAGCGGCCTGCGCATCGGCGTGCCGAAGGAATACTTCGGTGAGGGCCTGGCAAGCGATGTCGAGCAGGCCGTGCGCGCCGCGCTGGGCGAATTCGTGAAGCTGGGCGCGACGCTGGTCGAGATCTCGCTGCCGAAGACGTCGCTGTCGATCCCCGTGTACTACATCATCGCGCCGGCGGAAGCCTCGTCGAACCTGTCGCGCTTCGACGGCGTGCGCTACGGCTACCGCGCGCCCGAGTACGCGGACCTGCAGGACATGTACAGGAAAACCCGCGCGCAGGCCTTCGGCAAGGAAGTCCAGCGCCGCATCATGGTCGGCACGTACGTGCTGTGCCACGGCTACTACGACGCCTATTACGTGCAGGCGCAGAAGATCCGCCGCCTGATCGCCGACGACTTCCAGGCCGCGTTCCGCGACAAGTGCGACGTGATCATGGGCCCGGTGGCCCCGAGCGTCGCGTGGGACCTGGGCTCGAAGGCGAACGACCCGGTGGCGAACTACCTGGCCGACATCTTCACCTTGTCGACGAGCCTCGCCGGCCTGCCCGGCATGTCGATCCCTTGCGGCTTCGGTCAGGGCAAGGAGGGAGCAATGCGGAATGGCCAGCGTCCGGTGGGCCTGCAAATCATCGGCAATTATTTCGCCGAGGCGAAGCTGCTGAACATCGCGCACCAGTACCAGCAGGCGACCGATTGGCATAACCGCGCCCCGGAAGGTATCTGATACGCATGGTGGGCACGGGGTGCCCACCCTACGGCACCGACATATCGTAGGGTGGGCTCCCCGAGCCCACCAAATGCCGGCACAGAGACATACAAGAGAGAACACTATGCAATGGGAAGTCGTCATCGGTCTTGAGAACCACGTCCAGCTCACGACCAACTCCAAAATCTTCAGCGGCAGCTCGATCAGGTTCGGCGCCGAGCCGAACACGCAGGCGAGCCCCGTCGACCTGGCGCTGCCGGGCGTGCTGCCCGTGATGAACAGGGGCGCCGTCGAGCGCGCCATCCGCTTCGGCCTCGCGGTCGGCGCGAAGATCGCGCCGCAGTCCGTGTTCGCGCGCAAGAACTACTTCTACCCCGACCTGCCGAAGGGCTACCAGATCAGCCAGTTCGAAGACCCGGTCGTGCAGGGCGGCAGCCTCACGTTCGCGTACGAGAAGGACGGCAAGCTGGAGACGAAGACCGTCAACCTGACCCGCGCCYACCTCGAGGAAGACGCCGGCAAGTCGCTGCACGAGGACTACCACGGGATGAGCGGCATCGACCTGAACCGCGCCGGCACGCCGCTGCTGGAAATCGTCTCCGAGCCGGAGATCCGCAGCGCCGCGGAAGCCGTCGCCTACGCCAAGGCATTGCACGGCCTCGTGATGTGGCTGGGCGTCTGCGACGGCAACATGCAGGAAGGCTCGTTCCGCTGCGACGTCAACGTCTCCGTGCGCCCCGTCGGCCAGAAGGAATTCGGCACCCGCTGCGAGATCAAGAACCTGAATTCGTTCCGCTTCATCGAAGAAGCGGTTCACTATGAAGTGCGCCGCCAGATCGAGCTGATCGAGGACGGCGGCCAGGTCGTGCAGGCCACGCGCCTGTGGGACCCGGACCGCAAGGAAACGCGCCAGATGCGCAGCAAGGAAGACGCGCAGGATTACCGCTACTTCCCCGACCCCGACCTGCCGCCGCTCGTCATCGCGCAGGAGTGGATCGACCGCGTCAAGGCCGACATGCCGGAACTGCCGGCCGCGATGCGCGACCGCTTCATCCGCGACTACGGCCTGCCCGAGTACGACGCGCTGATCCTGACGTCGTCGCAGGCAATGGCCACGTATTACGAAGCCGTCGTCGCCAAGGCCGGCAAGGAAAACGCCAAGGCCGCCGCGAACTGGCTGATGGGCGACGTGTCGTCCGCGCTGAACCGCGCCGACACCGACATCGAGCACTCCCCGGTCGAGGCCTCGCAACTGGCCCTGCTGCTGAAACGCATCGCCGACGGCACGATCTCGAACAACGCCGGCAAGAAGGTCTTCAGCCTGATGTGGGAAGCGCAATCGGAAGACGAGCACCTGGCCGACGCGATCATCGAACGCGAAGGCCTGAAGCAGATCTCGGACACGGGCGCGCTGGAAGCGATCGTCGACGAAGTCCTCGCCAACAATGCGAAATCGGTCGAGCAGTACAAGGCCGGCAAGGAAGCCGCCATCAATGCCCTGATCGGCCAGTGCATGAAGGCGTCGAAGGGGAAGGCGAATCCGGCCCAGGTCACCGAGCTGCTGAAGAAGAAGCTCGCGGCCTGAGATCCGCCACGCCATCGAGACGTCGTTCCCGCCCTGCGCCGGAACGACGTTTTTTTATCCTGCGCCCTCCAGCAACGCCAGCGCCTGCTCCCGCGCCGCCGCCCGCAGCGAAGCGCGCAACGCCGCGTCATCCGTCGTGCGCGCAAGCAC
>NZ_JBFUDR010000348.1:0-5770 GCF_056404615.1 Massilia sp. P2_C2
CTGGCGTTCCGTAAAGCCGTTCAGCGCCCAGTTCCATTCGCGCGTGCCCTCGAAGCGCATGCGCATGGAAAAGAATTTCAGCGCCCGCTTGAAGCCGGGATTGGCGGCCACCTGCGCCAGCTCGGCCGGCGTGGGCGGCACGGCGCTGGGCGGGATGGTGACCTGCATACCCAACTCTTCCATCGCCAGCTGGCCATAGAAATTGTTCTGGTCGGCGATGCGGCGGAACAATGCCTGCGCATCCTCGCGGCGGCCTTCGGCCTGCAACGCACGACCGAGCCAATAGGTCCAGACGGGCTCGTCGTGCTGCTGCATCGGCATCGCCTCGATCGTCGCGCGCACCGTCTTCCAGTCGCCCTGGCGCAGCGCGATGCGAGTCTTCCATTCCAGCTGGTTCCACGTCAGCGGCGCCCCGGCCGCCTTCTTCCAGTCGTCATAGGCCTCGGGCGCCAGCGTGAGCGAGGCGGCGAGCGCGATGTTCGCCCAGCCGATCGCCCTTTCCTCGGCGCTCAGTTTGGACGCACTCTTGTTCAGCGCCACCGTCGCCAGCTTCAGGCTCGTGCGCGCGACGCGGCCGATGGCGACGAGGTAGATCTCGTGTTCGGCCGTGGTATTGCCGATGCCGCGCGCCAATACCACGGCGGGCAGGTCGACGGCCTGGGCGGCGCGGGTGTCCGACGCGTCCAGCAGCAGCGCCGTGCGGCGCGACGGTCCTGTCGCATGCATCTCGCCGGCCAGGCGCAACTGGGCCAGCAGGTCGGCCGTCGTGAACTGGCCGGACTGGACCAGTTGATTGACGAGGGCGGCGCACGCCTCGCCATACAACGGCGGATTGTCGAGCAACATCCTGGCCTCGGCCGCCACGTTCTGCCCTTTCGAAGCGCGCGACAGTAGCGCGTAGCACTTGACCTGGTAATCGTCGTTCTTGACGAACAGCGGCAGTTCGCGGTCGAAGTTCTCCCAGTCGCGCTTGCGGCCGAGCTCCAGCAGCCAGTCATTGCGCAGGCGGTCGGCGATGGCGCTGCCGTCGTAGCGTTTCAGGAAATCGAGGATCTCGTCGCTGGACGCATCGCGCAGCCGCGGTTTCAGCCGATAATAGTCGACGTAGGACGGAATCGCGTAGTTCGGCAAACGGGCCGCCAGCTCGGCGACCTTGTCGGCATCGTTCTTGCGGGCCGCGTCGCGCAACTGCATGAAGATCGCGTCCTGCTCGCGCGTGGCATCCGATTGCGGCGTCAGCGCGGACGCCACTGACGGCGTCATGACGGGAGCGGAAGGCGTGGGTACGCCGGGCGTCGCCACGCCCGGCGCGGGTGAGGCGGGCGTCGCCCCACCGGGCGCGGGCTGGGTCGTGCCGGGAGAGGCAGACTGGGCCGCGACACCGGGCGACGCGAGAAAGAGCAGGCTGGAAGCGGCGATGGCGGTGCCGGCAAACAGTTTCTGCGACATCAACAATTCAATGTTCAATGTAGGCTTCATTTCATCCATGACCGGCGAATCAAGAATACCATGCGGGCCCGACGGCCTGCCAGCCTCGCTCCCAAGCGTGGCGGACGAGAAACAGGCGGCCAAGACGGCGCTGCGCAGGGTGCTCAGGACTGCACGTGGGGCGCTTGACCCGGCAATCAAGGTCCAATGGGATGCGCATATCGGTGCCCAAGTCGTTGCCTGGTGGCGCATGCGGCAAGTTCCTGTGCTCGGCGTGTACTGGCCGCTGGCCGGCGAGCCCGACCTGCGGGCCGCCTACGCGGAATTACACCAGGCCGGCGTACGCCTGGCATTGCCTGTAGTCATGGAACGGGATGCGCCGCTGACGTTCACGGAATGGACGCCCGGTGAGCCCATGCTGCCGGACGAGGCCGGCGTGCAGGTACCGGCCCAGCTGCGCTTCATCGAGCGCCCGCCCGCGCTGCTGATCCCCTGCCTCGGCTTCAATGCGGAGGGATATCGTCTCGGCTACGGCGGCGGCTACTACGACCGCACCCTCGAACTGCCGCCCCGTCCGCACACCTTGGGCATTGCCTACAGTAACCAGGAAGCCGTGTTCTCGCATGCGCCGCACGACGTGCCGCTGGACGTCATCGTGACGGAAACGAGCAATGTGACATAAACAAAATGCCCGCGCGACCACGCGGCCGCACGGGCATTCATGGCGATCGAGCGCATCAGGCGCCGGTGATACGTTGCCAGACCGCAGTCGTAGCCGCCGCCTGGTTCATGCTGTAGAAATGCAGACCGGGTGCGCCGCCGGCCAGCAGGCGTTCGCACAGGCCGCTGACGACATCCAGGCCAAATGCCTTGATCGACGCCGAATCGTCGCCGAAGCTGGCCAGTTTCAGCCGGATCCAGCGCGGAATCTCGGCGCCGCACATGTCCGAGAAGCGCATCAGCTGGGTGAAGTTGGTGATCGGCATGATGCCGGCCACGATGGGCACGTCCACGCCCAGCTTGCGCGCATTGTCCACGAACTGGAAATACGCGTCCGGATTGTAGAAATACTGCGTGATGGCAGCGTTCGCGCCGGCCTGCACCTTGCGGGCGAAGGCTTGCAGGTCGTCCTGCGGCGAGCGGGCCTGCGGGTGCATTTCCGGATACGCCGCGACTTCGATGTGGAACCAGTCGCCCGTTTCCTGGCGGATGAACTCGACGAGGTCGCTGGCATAGCGCAGTTCGCCCGCGCCGCCATAGCCGCTGGGCAAGTCACCCCGCAGGGCGACGACGCGGCGGATGCCCTTGTCCTTGAATTCCTGCAGGATCGCGCGGATCGATTCGCGCGTGCCGCCGATGCAGGACAGGTGCGGTGCAGCCTCGTGCCCTTCGGCCAGGATCTCGAGCACGGTCGACAACGTCCCGTGCTGGGTGCTGCCGCCGGCGCCGAACGTCACGGAAAAATATTTTGGATTGAGCTCGGCCAGTTTCTGGCGAGCCACACGCAGCTTTTCCGCACCCTCGGGCGTCTTGGGCGGAAAAAACTCGATACTGATGTTAGGGGTTTCCATCTTGATTCAGAAGTAAGGTAGAAAGCGCCCACGAAATGACACTGTACAGGATCGCCGCCAGGAAAGCGGACCCGAACCCGGCCACGTGAAAGCCCTCGACGAGGTGTGCGACGAGCCAGAACAGCAGCGCGTTGATCACCAGGATGAACAGGCCGAGCGACAGGAACGTCACGGGCAGGGTCAGCACGACCAGCACCGGACGGATCACCGTGTTCACCAGACCCAGCACCAGCGCGGCCACGAGGGCAGTGCCGATATTGTCGACCACGACGGAGTGCATCAGGTAAGGCAGGGCCATCAGGGCCGCGGCATTGATCAGCCAGGTCAGGAGCAAACGCATGTTTGTGTCTTTCGTGAGTAATTATCCAGCCCGCGACACCACTGCCGACGATGGAATCCGACAGTGATGCGCGGCGTCAATTCACGGAAGAGCTTACCAGATCAATAACGGTAGTGTTCCGCCTTGTAGGGGCCTTCCTTGCTCACCGAGATATAGGCGGCCTGCTCTTCGGTCAGCTCGGTCAGCTGGGCGTTGAGCTTCTTGAGCTGCAGGCGGGCGACTTTCTCGTCCAGCTTCTTCGGCAGCGTGTACACGCCGACCGGGTAGGCGGCGGTATTGGTGAACAGTTCGATCTGGGCGATGGTCTGGTTGGCGAACGACGAGCTCATCACATACGACGGGTGGCCCGTGCCGCAGCCCAGGTTCACGAGGCGGCCTTCGGCCAGCAGGATGATGCGCTTGCCATCCGGGAAGATCACGTGGTCGACCTGCGGCTTGATGTTGTCCCATTCGTACTTGCGCAGCGCGGCGACTTCGATCTCGTTGTCGAAGTGGCCGATGTTGCAGACGATCGCCTGGTCCTTCATGCGCAGCATGTGCTGCTCGGTGATSACGTGGTAGTTGCCGGTGCAGGTGACGAAGATGTCGCCGTGTTCGGCGGCCATGTCCATCGTCACGACGCGGTAACCTTCCATCGCGGCCTGCAGCGCGCAGATCGGGTCGATCTCGGTGACCCAGACCTGGGCCGACAGCGCGCGCAGCGCCTGGGCCGAACCTTTACCGACGTCACCATAGCCGGCCACGACGGCGATCTTGCCTGCGACCATCACGTCGGTCGCGCGCTTGATGCCATCGACCAGCGATTCGCGGCAGCCGTACAGGTTGTCGAACTTCGATTTCGTCACGGAGTCATTGACGTTGATGGCCGGGAAAGCCAGCTTGCCTTCCGCATGCATCTGGTACAGGCGGTGCACGCCGGTGGTGGTCTCTTCCGTCACGCCCTTGATCTGCGGCAGACGCTTCGAATACCACTGCGGGTCACGCGCGAGGCGGCCCTTGATGGCGTTGAACAGGCAGATTTCTTCTTCCGAACCCGGCTTGTCCAGCACCGAGATGTCTTTCTCGGCACGCACGCCCAGGTGCAGCAGCAGCGTCGCGTCGCCGCCGTCGTCCAGGATCATGTTGGCGTAGACGTCATCGCTCCATTCGAAGATGCGGTGGGTGTATTCCCAGTATTCGTCCAGCGTCTCGCCCTTGACGGCGAAGACCGGCGTGCCGACCGAGGCGATCGCGGCGGCGGCATGGTCCTGCGTCGAATAGATGTTGCACGATGCCCAGCGCACTTGCGCGCCGAGGGCTTCCAGCGTGCGGATCAGCACGGCGGTCTGGATGGTCATGTGCAGCGAACCGGCGATGCGCGCGCCCTTCAGCGGCTGGCTGGCCGCGTATTCGTCGCGGATGGCCATCAGGCCCGGCATTTCGGTTTCGGCGATGCGGATTTCCTTCTCGCCCCACGAGGCGAGGCCGATGTCGGCAACGAGGTAATCCTGGGTGGTGTCTTTGAGTACGGCGCTCATCACGCCCTCCTTTCAAGTTAAGAAAAAAGTAACGTGAGCGCAGTGTTGATATCCGAGCCTGGCGAGATGGGGAATCTCGTCGCAACGCTCCTCGGAATTAATAAGTGTAGCACGGTGGACAGCGTTCGGCACGTCGAAAAACCTGCTGCGCGTTACAGATTTGGTCTGCGATGCTCGCGACGGTTTTTCGAGGTGCCTCGTTATGCCCACCGTCAGCGAACGTTTTGCTACGCCCGCAACATGCGATGCAGGCTTATGCCAGGCCGGCTTCGGCGCGCAGCAGCGCGGCCTTGTCGGTGCGTTCCCAGGTAAACTCCGGCTCTTCGCGGCCGAAGTGACCGTAGGCGGCCGACTTGGCGTAGATCGGACGCAGCAGGTCGAGCATCTGCACGATGCCTTTCGGGCGCAGGTCGAAGTGTTCCATCACCAGTTCGGCGATCTTCTCGTCCGGAATGACGCCGGTACCTTCCGTATAGACCGTGATGTTGATCGGACGGGCCACGCCGATCGCGTAGCTGACCTGCACCTGGCACTGGCGTGCCAGGCCGGCGGCCACGACGTTCTTGGCGACATAGCGCGCGGCATAGGCGGCCGAGCGGTCGACCTTGGACGGGTCCTTGCCGGAGAASGCGCCRCCGCCGTGSSGKGCGRYSCCGCCGTAGGWGTCSACGATGATCTTGCGRCCSGTSAGSCCGSMGTCGCCCTGCGGMCCGCCGAYGACGAAGCGGCCGGTCGGGTTGACGAGGTAGCGGGTATCCTGCAGCCACTCGCGCGGCAGCACGGGCTTGATGATCTCCTCGATCACCGCTTCCTCGATCTGGCTGTGGCTCACTTCCGGCGCGTGCTGGGTCGACAGCACGACGGTGTTCACGGACACCGGACGGCCATTCACGTAGCGCAGCGTGACCTGGGAC
>NZ_JBFUDR010000349.1:0-5769 GCF_056404615.1 Massilia sp. P2_C2
GTAGGGTGGGCACCCCTGTGCCCACGCGGACGTATGCGTCGAGGCAAGGCATGGTGGGGTAGTAAACGATAGGAGAAGTCAGGCATGATGGAACTGGTGGTGGATGGCCGGAATACGCTCGGCGAAGGAATCATCTGGGACGCGCGCGGACAGCGCCTGTTCTGGACGGACATCGAATCCAGCGAACTGTGGTCGCACGCGCCCGCGACGGGTGCGTTGCGCTGCTTCCCGCTGCCCGAGCGTCTCTGTTCGCTGGCGCTGACGGAGGACRATGGCCGGCTGTTGCTGGCGCTGGCGTCCGGTCTCGCGTTCTTCGACCTGGCCAGCGGCGCGCTCGACCGCATTTGCGACGTCGAAGCCGACCTGCCCACCACCCGCCTGAACGATGGCCGCACCGACCGCCAGGGTCGCTTCGTGTTCGGCGCCTTCAACCAGGCCGAGAACCCGAAGGCTGCCATCGGCGGCTTCTATCGCCTGAACCACGACCTCACGCTGGAGCGGCTGCCGCTGGGCGGCGTCGCCATCGCCAACAGCATTTGCTTCAGCCCGGACGGTGGCACGATGTACTACGCCGACTCGGCCACGCGCGAGATTCGTTGTTGCGATTACGACATCGCTACGGGCGCCGTCTCCAACCTGCGCGTATTCGTCCCGGCCGATGCCGCGCCGGGCGATCCGGACGGCTCGACGATCGATGCCGACGGCTATCTGTGGAGTACGCGCTGGGGTGCCGGCCAGGTTGTCCGGTTCGCGCCCGACGGCACGGTCGACCGCGTGCTGACCTTGCCGGCGCCGCAGCCGACGTGTCCCGCGTTTGGCGGCCCCGGCCTCGATGTGCTATTTGTCACTTCGGCAACAGTCGGCCTGCCTGCGGGGCAACTGGCCAATGCACCAAAATCGGGCGGTGTGTTCGCGCACACCCTGCCTGTAAGGGGCTTGGCAGAGGTTCGGTTCACTGGTCGGCGCTGATAGCGATAACAGCGATGCCGATATCGGTATCGGTTGCCGTTAAAAATTGATTGGAAAGTTATCTGACCGGCCTTTACACTTCCATCATCGCTGAGCTGGACGACGACCTGTCGCTCAGGACTAAAAAACGACGACGGAGGAAGGACACATGTCCGAGACGAAGAAGAAGCCCACCCTGCGTTCCGCAGCGTGGTTCGGTACCCAGGACAAGAACGGCTTCATGTACCGGAGCTGGATGAAGAACCAGGGTATCCCCGATCATGAGTTCCAGGGCAAGCCGATCATCGGCATCTGCAACACCTGGTCCGAACTCACCCCCTGCAACGCCCATTTCCGCAAGCTGGCCGAACACGTCAAGCGCGGTATCCTGGAGGCGGGCGGCTTCCCGGTCGAATTCCCCGTGTTCTCGAACGGCGAATCGAACCTGCGTCCGACCGCCATGCTGACCCGTAACCTGGCCAGCATGGACGTCGAAGAATCCATCCGCGGCAACCCGATGGACGGCGTCGTCCTGCTGGTCGGCTGCGACAAGACCACGCCCGCGCTGCTGATGGGCGCCGCCAGCGTCGACATTCCGGCCATCGTCGTCACCGGCGGTCCGATGCTGAACGGTAAGCTGAACGGCAAGGACATCGGCTCCGGCACCGCCGTCTGGCAGCTGCACGAGCAGGCCAAGGGCGGCCAGATCTCGATGCACGACTTCCTCGCCGCCGAAGCCGGCCACTCGCGCTCGGCCGGTACCTGCAACACGATGGGCACCGCATCGACGATGGCCTGCATGGCCGAATCGCTCGGCGTCTCGCTGCCGCACAATGCGGCGATTCCCGCCGTCGACGCGCGCCGCTACGTGCTGGCCCATATGTCCGGCATCCGCATCGTCGAGATGGTCAACGAAGACCTGAAACTGTCGAAGATCCTCAAGCGCGAGAACTTCGAGAACGCGATCCGCACGAACGCCGCGATCGGCGGTTCCACGAACGCCGTGATCCACCTGAAGGCCATCGCCGGCCGCATCGGCGTGCCGCTGGAACTGGAAGACTGGACCAACGTCGGCAAGGGTACCCCGACCATCGTCGACCTGCTGCCGTCCGGCCGCTACCTGATGGAAGAGTTTTATTACGCCGGCGGCCTGCCGGGCGTGCTGCGCCGCCTGGGCGAAGCGAACCTGCTGCCGCACAAGGACGCGCTGACCGTGAACGGCAGGACGATCTGGGAAAACGTGCAGGACGCGCCGATCTACAACGACGAAGTGATCCGCAAGATCGACAACCCGCTGATCGACGACGGCGGCATCTGCATCCTGCGCGGCAACCTGGCCCCGCGCGGCGCCGTGCTGAAACCGTCGGCCGCATCGCCGCACCTGATGAAGCACCGCGGCAAGGCCGTCGTGTTCGAGGACTTCGACCACTACAAGCAGCGCATCGTCGATCCGGACCTGGACGTGGACGAGAACTCGGTCCTCGTGATGAAGAACTGCGGTCCGAAGGGCTACCCGGGCATGGCCGAAGTGGGCAACATGGGGCTGCCGCCGAAGCTGCTGGCGAAGGGCATCACCGACATGGTCCGCATCTCGGACGCGCGCATGAGCGGCACCGCCTACGGCACCGTCGTGCTGCACGTGGCGCCGGAAGCGATGGCCGGCGGTCCGCTGGGCATCGTCAAGGACGGCGACTTCATCGAACTCGATTGCAAGAACGGCCGCCTGCACCTGGACGTGTCGGACGAAGAGATCAAGGCCCGCCTCGCGGACCGCGCCGAAAACCAGAAGGAAGCGCCGCGTACCGGTTATGCGGGCCTGTACCTGGAYCACGTGCTGCAGGCGGATGAGGGTTGCGATTTCGACTTCCTCGTCGGTTGCCGCGGGTCGGCCGTGCCGAAGCATTCCCATTAATGTTGGCATTCGCGTGGGCTCGGGGAGCCCACCCTACGGCGGATTCACCGCACATCAACGTAGGGTGGGCACCCCGTGCCCACGCGTTTAACCATATGAACACCCGCGCATTGCGCCTCGGAGACATCTGACCATGCTGCTCATCCAATACAAAACCGCCGCCGGCGAACGCCGCGTCGGCATCCTGAACGGCGACGCCGTCACCGCCATCACCGGCTACGCCACCACGCTGGAACTGGCCAAGGCCGCCATCGCGCAGGGCAAGGGCCTGGCCGCCCTGGCCGACGCCGCTGCGAAGGGCGCCACCGAATCCTACGAAGCGATCGCCACCGAAGGCCGCCTGCTGGCCCCGCTCGACCACCCGGACGCCGCCCACACCTACGTCACCGGCACGGGCCTGACGCACCTGGGCAGCGCCGACGCGCGCGATGCGATGCACAAGAAGATCGGCGGCGACGTCGAGAGCCTGTCCGACTCGATGAAGATGTTCCGCATGGGCGTCGAAGGCGGCAAGCCGGAAGCCGGCAAGGCGGGCGTGCAGCCGGAATGGTTCTACAAGGGCGACGGCTCGATCGTGCGCGCCGGCGGCCAGGACATGGAAATGCCGGACTTCTCGCTGGACGGCGGTGAAGAGCCGGAGATCGCCGGCCTGTACGTGATCGGCGACGACGGCCAGCCGTATCGCGTCGGTTTCGCGCTCGGCAACGAGTTCTCGGACCACGTGACGGAACGCCAGAACTACCTGTACCTCGCCCACTCGAAGCTGCGCAACTGCGGCGTCGGCCCGGCGCTGCTGGTCGGCGAACTGCCCGCGCACGTCGAAGGCGTGTCGCGCATCCGCGCCGCCGACGGCTCGGTGCGCTGGGAAAAAGCCTTCGTGTCCGGCGAGCAGAACATGTCGCACACGATCGGCAACCTCGAATACCACCACTTCAAGTACGGCCTGTTCAACCGCCCGGGCGACGTGCACATCCACTTCTTCGGCACGGCCACCCTGAGCTTCGCCGACAACGTGACTGTACATGCCGGCGAGACTTTCGAGATAGAATCGCCGCAGTTCGGCCCAGCCCTGCGTAATAAACTGGCCGTTCAATCCTCTCAATTCGCGAAAGTTAAAACCTTATGACCATTGCACAAATCACCGGCGAAGCCCTCATCGGCGGCGTCGCCCAGCGCGGCGCCGGCGGCTCGTTCAAGGCGTGGAACCCGACCGCGCGTGAACACATCGAACCCGCATTCCACATGGTCGACAAGGACCAGATCGACCAGGCCTGCCGCCTGGCTGGTGCCGCGTTCGACATCTTCCGCAACACGACCGACGAAGAGCGCGCCGCGTTCCTCGACACGGTCGCCGAGCAGATCATGGCCCTGGGCGATGCGCTGGTCGAACGTGCGATGGCGGAAACCGGCCTGCCGCGTGCCCGCATCGAAGGCGAGCGTGGCCGCACCTGCAACCAGCTGAAACTGTTCGGCAGCCTGTTGCGCGAAGGTTCGTGGCAGGATCCGCGCATCGATCCGGCCCTGCCGCAGCGCACGCCGCCGCGTCCGGACCTGCGCAGCCGCCTGATCGGCGTCGGCCCGGTCGCCGTGTTCGCCGCTTCGAACTTCCCGCTCGCATTCTCCGTCGCCGGTGGCGATACGGCATCCGCGTTCGCGGCCGGCTGCCCGGTCGTGCTGAAGGCCCACTCGGCCCACCCGGGCACGTCGGAACTGGTGGCGCGCGCCGTCGTGAAAGCCGTCGAACTGTGCGGCCTGCCGGCCGGCACGTTCACGCTGCTGACCGGCACCGGCAACGGCATCGGCCAGGCCCTCGTCGGCCACCCGGCGATCCAGGCCGTCGGCTTCACCGGCTCGCGTTCGGGCGGCACGGCGCTGATGGCCGTGGCCGCAGCGCGTCCGCAGCCGATCCCGGTCTATGCCGAGATGAGCAGCATCAACCCGGTGTTCCTGCTGCCGCAGGCGCTGGAACAGCACGCCGAGCGCATCGGCCGCGATTTCGCGACCTCGCTGACGATGGGCGTCGGCCAGTTCTGCACCAACCCCGGCCTCGTGCTGGCGATCGACGGTCCGGGCCTCTCGACCTTCTGCGCATCGGCCACCGCCGCACTGAACGACACCAAGCCGGCCACGATGCTGTCGGCCGGTATCGCGTCGAGCTTCCGCCGCGGCGTCGAAGCGCTGGGCAGCAACGAAGCCGTGACGACGCTGCTGCGCCTGGAACACGAAGACAACCAGGGCCACGCCGCGCTGTTCCGCGTGGAAGGCGCCGAATTCCTGGCCCGCAAGGAACTGCACGAAGAAGTGTTCGGCCCGGCCTCGCTGCTGGTCGCGTGCGAGAGCGTCGAGCAGATGCGTGACATCGTCGAGCACCTGGAAGGCCAGCTGACCGCTGCCATCCACCTCGAAGAAGGCGACATCGAGGCCGCCAAGGTCCTGATGCCGTCGCTGGAGCGCAAGGTCGGCCGCATCCTGGCCAACGGCTTCGGCACCGGCGTCGAAGTGGCGCATGCGATGGTGCACGGCGGTCCGTTCCCGGCCACGGCCGACGGCCGCAGCACCTCGGTGGGCACGGGCGCGATCTTCCGCTTCCTGCGCCCCGTGGCTTACCAGAACCTGCCGCAGGYCCTGCTGCCGGCGGTGCTGCGCGACGAGAACCCGCGCGGCATCTGGCGTCGCCGCGATGGCGCGCTGGGCAAGGACTGATACGCCGACGTAGCGCATACGTCACGCGTGGGCACGGGGGTGCCCACCCTACGACGGTAACAGGTAGGGTGGGCACCCCGTGCCCACGCGTAACGCAAAGCAGGATCCGGCGCCCGTTTTTGCGGGCGCCGCTTAGAATAAGATTATCGGATGGAGACGACGAATGGGTACTTTAGCCAGGTACGGTAGCCTCGAAGGCAAACGGG
>NZ_JBFUDR010000350.1:0-5753 GCF_056404615.1 Massilia sp. P2_C2
GGCATGCGCGAACCTTTTTGTGATCATCAATACGCTCCAGGGCATAAAAAAGCCCACGGTGGGGGAACCGTGGGCAAAGACCACTTCAAGAGTGGAGAGAGAGAAAAACTGATAAGAACTATATGYCCCTCCCCTCCCCCTGTCCGGGCACTTTACAAATGCTTACGCCGTGTTTGTTGGGGGATACACGGATTTACAGGAACCCCGAATTCGTATTGACGGACTGGCCGCATCAGCCTGCGTGCAGCGGCAGATGCCGGCCCCAGCCACGCCGCCGCCGAGGATGGCAATCTTCATCTTCCCACCTTTGTTGAATGACGCAGGTAGGGTGGACAGCTCCGCTGTCCACGCGTCCAGCAATCGGGAATGTCGTCGCAACGCATTCGTAAGTTGAATAAAAAAGGCTGCCGCAGCAGCCTTTTTTATTCACGGCAGCAAGGCTCAGGTGTTGAGCTGCTTGGCGTCGCCCAGCTTGTCCTTGTACGAATCGAAGATCTTGACCAGCGCGTCGCGCATGGAGACTTGCGGCTTCCAGCCCAGTCCCGACACCGTGTTCTCGATCTTCGGCACGCGGTTCTGCACGTCCTGGTAGCCGGTGCCGTAGTAGGCGCCCGAACTCGTTTCGACCAGTTTCACCTGCTTGGCGGTGTCGCGGTATTCCGGGTACTCGGCGGCCAGGTCCAGCATCATGCCGGCCAGTTCGCGGATCGAGTAGTTGTTGGTCGGGTTGCCGACGTTAAAGATCTTGCCGGACGCCTTGCCATCCTTGTTCTCGATGATGCGCATCAGCGCGTCGATGCCGTCGTCGACATAGGTGAACGAACGCTTCTGCTGGCCGCCGTCGACCAGCTGGATCGGTTCGCCGCGCACGATGTGGCCCAGGAACTGGGTCAGCACGCGCGAGGAGCCTTCTTTCGGCGTGTGGATGGAATCCAGGCCGGCACCGATCCAGTTGAACGGACGGAACAGCGTGAAGTTCAGGCCTTCCATGCCATAGCCCCAGATCACGCGGTCCATCAGCTGCTTGGCGCAGGCGTAGATCCAGCGCGGTTTGTTGATCGGGCCGTAGACCAGTTCCGAGTTCTCCGGATCGAATTCCGAGTCCGGGCTCATGCCATAGACTTCCGACGTCGACGGGAAGATCAGGTGCTTCTTGTACTTGGCGGCCGAACGGACGATCGGCAGGTTCGCCTCGAAGTCCAGTTCGAAGACCTTCAGCGGTTCCTTCACGTAGGTCGACGGCGTCGCGATCGCCACCAGCGGCAGGATCACGTCGCACTTCTTGACGTGGTACTCGACCCATTCCTTGTTGATGGTGATGTCGCCTTCAAAGAAGTGCATGCGCGGATGGTCGAGCAGATGCGCGATCCGCTCGGCATTCATGTCCATGCCGTATACTTCCCAATCGGTCGTCTCCAGGATGCGCTTGGAGAGATGGTGGCCGATAAAACCGTTGACGCCGAGGATGAGGACTTTTTTCATTTCAGGTAGGAAACATTTTCACGTATCGCCCGATTATACCACCGCGCAAATTCACACAAGCCCGCCTCCAGCGACGTGGCGGGCTTGTAGCCGACCCAGTCCTGCAGCCTGCTCGTGTCGGCATGCGTGGCCGGCACGTCGCCCGGCTGCATCGGCTGGAAGTCCAGCTGGGCCTTGACGTCGAATGCGCCTTCCAGCGTGCGGATGAAGTCCAGCACCTGCACCGGCGTCTGGTTGCCGATGTTGAAGATGGCATGCGGCGGCTTGCCTTCCGGGGTCGTCGGCTTGAACAGCAACCGGACGACGCCTTCGACGATGTCGTCGATATACGTGAAGTCGCGGTACAGTTTGCCTTCGGCGAACACGGGGATCGGCTCGCCCGCCAGCATCTTGCGCGCGAAGCTGAAATAGGCCATGTCCGGACGGCCCCACGGACCGTACACCGTGAAGAAGCGCAGGCCGGTGGTCGGGATGCCGTACAGATGGCTGTAGGAATGCGCCATCAGCTCGTTCGACTTCTTCGTCGCGGCGTACAGCGACACGGGCGCGTCGGTGACGTCGTCCTCGCTGAACGGCGTCTTGGCGTTGGCGCCGTAGACGCTGCTGCTGCTGGCGTACAGCAGGTGCTGCACCTTGTGGTTGCGGCAGGCTTCCAGCATGTGGCCGAACGCGACGAGGTTCGCCTGCACATAGGCGGCCGGGTTCTTCAGCGAGTAGCGCACGCCGRCCTGGGCGGCCAGGTGCACGACGAGCGCCGGTTTCACGCGCTCGAACAGCGCCGCAACCTGTTCTCCATCGCTCAGCTCGACGGTCTCGCACGGCACGTTCGCCGGCTTGAGCAGCGCCTCGACGCGGTGGTGCTTCAGCGCCGGGTCGTAGTAATCGTTGAAATTGTCGCAGCCGACCACGGTGTGACCCATGGCGGCCAGGCGCACCGCCACCGCGCTGCCGATGAAGCCGGCGGCGCCCGTGACAAGGATAGCCCCTTTGTTACTTTCCATCATTATTGAACTTTCCCGGAACGGCGGCCGATGCCTTCGTAGACGAGGCCGGCGGCGCCGAAGGCGTCCGGATCATAGATGTTACGACCGTCGAACACGGCCTTCAGTTTCAGGTTCTCGGCCAGGAACGGCAGGTCCGGTGCGCGGAATTCCTTCCATTCCGTGACCAGCACGAGCACGTCCGCGCCTTCGGCGGCCTGGCGGGCCGATTCGACGATGCGCAGGCGCGCATTGCACAGGTCCTCGCCGTGCTCCGCGACCAGCACGCGCTGCGCTTCCGTGCTGGCGACCGGGTCGTACGCGACCACGTTGGCGCCGGCGTCGAACAGCGACTTGATCAGGATGCGGCTCGGTGCTTCGCGCATATCGTCCGTGTTCGGCTTGAACGACAGGCCCCACAGGGCGATCGTCTTGCCGTTCAGGTTCTGCGCGCCGCCGAAGAAGCGCACCAGCTTGTTGAACAGCACATTCTTCTGCTCCTCGTTGACCTTCTCGGTCGCGCTCAAGAGATGCAGTTGCTGCGCGTGGTCGCTAGCCGTCTTGATCAGCGCCTTGACGTCTTTCGGGAAGCAGGAGCCGCCATAGCCCATGCCGGCGTACAGGAAGTCCGGGCCGATGCGCGGGTCCATGCCGATGCCCAGGCGCACCGCCTCGACGTCGGCGCCCAGCAGTTCGGACAGGTTCGCCAGCTCGTTCATGAAGCTGATGCGGGTGGCCAGCATGGCGTTGGCGGCATACTTGGTCAGTTCCGCGCTGCGGATGTCCATCTCGACGAATTTCTCGTGGTTGCGGCTGAACGGTGCGTACAGCTGGCGCATCTGCTTGCCCGCTTCGGCATCGTCGAAGCCGACCACGATGCGGTCCGGCTTCATGAAGTCTTCGATCGCGGCGCCTTCCTTCAGGAATTCCGGATTGCTGACGACGTGGAACGCCACGTTCACGCCGCGTTTCTCGAGCTCGCCCGCGATGGCGCGCTTGACCTTCTCGGCGGTGCCGACCGGCACGGTCGACTTGTCGACGATCACGGCCGGCTTCGTCAGGCGCTCGCCGATGCTGCGCGCGGCGGACAGGATGTGGGTCAGGTCGGCGCTGCCGTCTTCGTCCGGCGGCGTGCCGACGGCCAGGAAGATGACGTCGGCATGGTTGACCGCATCGTCATAGTTCGACGAGAACAGCAGGCGGCCGGCGGCGGCGTTGCGCTGGACGAGGCTGTCCAGGCCGGGTTCGTGGATGGGGATGATCCCGTCCTTCAACATCGTGATCTTGCGCGTGTCGACGTCCAGGCACAATACGGTATTGCCGACGTCGGCGAAGCATGCGCCAGACACCAGTCCGACGTAACCAGTCCCGATAACTGAAATTTTCATAATCTCTACAGATCGAAGTGTTTGACCATAAGACGCCCGCGCTGCACGCTGGTTCAACTTATGAGATGAGGGAATGGACCGGAGGACTTGCCGCCGGGTTAAAAACTAGACGAATTTATCATAAATTTCTGACGAGTACCCTACGCACATTACATTTTTGCCATTAAACGACGGCGTGTTCCACGATAAAAGGCAGGTTATTGCAATCTATTACATAATAGAGGCTACGCCGTGCCTCTACCGCTTGCGAAGATCGTCGATGAAGCTCCTTACTTTCAGTTCCCTGTTCCCGAATACGGTCAAACCCAGTCACGGCATCTTTGTCGAGACCCGCCTGCGCTACCTGCTCGCCAGCGGCCAGGTCGAGTCGAAGGTCGTCGCGCCCGTGCCCTGGTTCCCGTCACAGCACCCGCGCTTCGGCGACTACGCCACCTTTTCGAAAGTACCGGCCTCCGAGACCCGCTACGGCATCGAGGTCACGCACCCGCGCTACCTCGTCATTCCCAAGGTCGGGATGACGGCGGCACCATGGCTGATGGCCCAGGCCTGCAAGAAGGAAATCGGCCGCATCATCGACGAGGGCTATGACTTCGACGCCATCGACGCCCATTATTTTTATCCGGACGGCGTGGCCGCAGTAATGCTGGGCAAGTATTTCAACAAGCCCGTCGTCGTCACGTCTCGCGGTACCGACATTAACCTGATTCCGCAGTACGCGCTGCCGAGGAAGCAACTCATGTGGGCCGCAAACAACGCCGCCGGCATGATCACCGTATGCCAGGCGCTGCGCGAAGAGATGATCGGCCTCGGCGTTCCGGGCGACCGCATCGTGTCGCTGCGTAACGGCGTCGACCTGCAGCGCTTCGTCCCGCTGGACCGGGCGGCCGCCCGCGCGCAGCTGGACATCGACGGCTTCACCGTCATCTCCGTCGGCGTGCTCGACCCGCGCAAGGCGCACGATCTCACGATCGGCGCGCTGCCGATGCTGCCGGACGTCAAACTGCTCATCGCCGGCATCGGCCCGGAGCGCAAGAAGCTGGAAGCACAGGCCGCCAGCCTGGGCGTGGCCGACCGCGTCAAATTCCTCGGCGCCGTCGCCCAGACGGAGCTCAAGCATTACTACAACGCGGCCGACGCGATGGTCCTCGCCTCCAGCCGCGAAGGCTGGGCCAATGTACTGCTGGAATCAATGGCCTGCGGCACGCCGGTCGTTGCAAGTAACGTCTGGGGCACGCCGGAAGTCGTCGGCGCACAGGAAGCCGGCGTGCTGATGAAGGAGCGCACCTCGAAGGGCATCGCCGAGGCGCTGACGGAACTGCGCCGCAACTACCCCGACCACGCCGCCACCCGCCGCTACGCCGAAGGCTTCAGCTGGGACGACACGACCAACGGCCAGTTGCAGTTGTTTTCGCGCATCATCGGCAACCGTGGCGCATTGCCTGCCGGGCAACGCGCCATCGCTTGAGGCCGTTCTGACGCAACCGGGCGCCACACCCGGCGCTCGGGACGGTTATACTGGACCGCAGTCATCCTCTCGTTCCATCGCACATGCGCTCCAGCTTCAAGAACGCCGCCCTGATCACCCTCGGCGTGATCCTCGGGGTCGGCGTCACGATGCAATACTCGGCCCTGGCCCACAAGCCGGTGGACGGCATGCCCATCGAGGGCCTGCACGAGCTGGCCCATGCCTACAACACGATCCGCGCCGACTACGTCGAGCCGGTCGAAGACCGCAAGCTGCTCACGCAGGCCGTTTCCGGCATGGTGGGCGCGCTCGACCCGCACTCGGCCTACCTGGACCGCAAGGCCTACCGCGAGCTGCGTGAAGGCACCGAGGGCAAATTCGTCGGGCTGGGCATCGAGATCAACCAGAGCGAGGAAGGCTATATCCGCATCGTCACCC
>NZ_JBFUDR010000351.1:0-5729 GCF_056404615.1 Massilia sp. P2_C2
CAACCGGCCGTCCCCGGCGCGGACGATGGCGCCACGCCCGCGCTTGCCGGCACGCCGGCCGTCGGGACGCCGGCCACGGACAGCACGTCGACGGACGACGCCAAGGCGGCCGCCACCGGAACGCCGGCCGCGCCGGACAGCACGCTGCTGGCCGCGATGGCGATGCCGCTGATGCCGCTGTCGCCGCAACAGGTCACGCAGGCCGTGCAAGCCGCCCAGGGCGGTGCGCGCGCCGGAAGCGAGAAGGCCGCCGACGCGCCGGTCCAGCCGCAGGCCGTGTCCGGCCAGGCCGGCCGCAGCGCCGCACTGGCCCTGCCCCAGGCCGCCATCGCCCAGGCGACGCAGTCCGATGCGACGGCGCCGAAGGCCGTCCAGGGGAATACGACGGGCGGCGGCAACACCGGTACCGACGCGCAGGATGCGAACCCGGACCACGCCCCCGTCCAGGCCGGCACGAATGCCGCGGCCATGTCCCTGCCGGGCGTCGCCGGTGCCCAGCCGGCCCAGCCGGCCGCCGACACCGTCAAGCTGGCCGGCCCGCCGACCACATGGCGCCAGAGTCTGCAGGAAACGCTGGKTGACCGCCTGAACGTCCACGTCGCCAACAACGTGCAACAGGCCACGATCAGCATCGAGCCGCCCCAGCTGGGCCGCATCGATATCGCGATCCGCCACAGCGCAGGCACGCTGGAAGTGAACATCTCGGCCTCGAACGGCGACGTGCTGCGCCAGCTGCAGACCGTCAGCGACAACCTGCGCAACGACCTGGCACAGCGCCAGTACACCGAGGTCGCCGTGACCGTGACGCCTCTACCCAGGAACCAAGCGGCGCCGTTCGGYGACCCGCAGCAGCAGGGCCGCGGCCGCCAGCAAGGCCGCGACCAGGATAACGAGCCCGGCCGTGGTCTGGCCGAAGCCGGCAACCCCGCGTCCGTGTTCAACCTCGGTCTCGACTCGTAAGCAACGGATGCATCGATAGCGCCGCGTGGCGCTTACCAACATGAGCAAAATGAAAATGATTATCGCCATCGCCGGCGCCGTGATCGTCAGTGCGGCCGGCGCAGGTGGCGCGGTGTGGTGGTTCATGCCGAAGCCCGCGACGGCGGCCGGCGTCGCGAAGAAGGTGGAGCCCGACAAGCCGAAGGACGGCAAGCCGCTCAAGTACGTGACCCTGGACAAGGTGATCGTGATGCTGCGCCGCGGTCCGGACGAAGCGGACACGCATTACCTGTCGACGGACCTCGTGCTGTCGGCGGAGGCATCGAAGGAAAAGGAAACGAAGGAAAACCTGCCGCTGCTGCGCAGCCTGGCGGTGCGGACCCTGTCGGCCTACACGATGCGCGAAGCGTCCAACATGACGGTCGAGCAGTACGCGGAGCAGTTGAACAAATCCTTCGACGCCAATTATGAGCACGAGCACACGGAAAAACCGTTCGTGCAAGTCATGATCGGCAAGCTGATCATCGAATAATTCATCGGGGACAACGTGGGTTACATGACCGACTACGCCGACAGCTACGCCAGCAGCGAATATCTCGACAGCGCCGTCCACGCCGCCATGAGCGCGGCCGAGGAACAGAAACACCTCGTCGCGTATGCGCCGCTGGTGAAGCGCATCGCGCGCCAGCTGAACTCGCAGGTGTCGGGCGCGATGGGACGCGAGGACATGGAACAGATCGGGCTGATGGGCCTGCTCGAAGCGCTGCGCCGCTACGGCACGCCGGACACCGGTTTCTCCAGCTATGCCTCGCTGCGCGTGCGCGGCGCGATCCTCGACGAACTGCGCCGCCAGGACTGGCGTCCACGCGCCGTGCGCCAGGACAGCCACAAGATGCGCGACGCCGTGCGCGCCCTCACCCGCAAGCTCGGCCGTGAGCCGAACGACAAGGAAGCGGCGGACGCGCTCGGCCTCAGCCAGGAAGAATGGCGCCAGTTCCTGCTGGACGACTGCGCCGAGGAATTGCTCRGCTTCGACGACATGCTGCAGGAAGCCACCGAGCGCGCCCACAGCGCCCCCGGTCCGGAAGAACAGTTCATGGTGCGCCGCAGCCTCGAGCAGGCGCTGTCCGCCCTGAACGAACGCGAGCAGCGCGTGATCCAGATGATTTATGAGTTCGAGCTCAGCTACAAGGAAATCGCGGCCGTGCTCGACCTGTCCGACGCCCGCGTGTGCCAGCTCAACAAGAGTGCGCTGGCCAAGATGAAAGCGGCGCTGGCCCAGGCCTGAACGACAAGACAAGAAAGGTATAACAATCATGCAAATCCTTGGCATCCTCATCGTGCTCGGCGCCGTGTTCGGCGGCTACCTCATGATGGGCGGAAGCGCCCTCGCCATCTGGCAGCCGACCGAGATGCTCGTCATCTGCGGCGCCGCCGTCGGTGCGCTCGTGCTGGGCAACCCCAAGCACGTGCTGGCCGAACTGTTTTCCCAGGTCAAGAAGGTCGCGCGCAAGCACAAGCACGACTCCGAGTTCCAGCGCCAGCTGCTGCTGCTGATGTACGAACTGCTGCAGACGGCCGCCGGCGGCCTGAAGGCGCTCGACGCCCACGTCGAGGCACCGAAGGACAGCCCCATGTTCCAGCGCTACCCGCGGGTCCTGGAAGAGCCGAAGCTGCTGGCTTTCATCGTCGACAACTTCCGCCTGATGGCGATGGGCAAGATCAACGCCCACGAGCTGGAAGGCGTGCTCGAGCAGGAACTCGAAGCCATCCATGATGAACTGACCCAGCCCTCGAAGTCGCTGCACAAGATCGCGGAGGCGATGCCGGGCTTCGGCATCCTGGCCGCCGTGCTGGGTATCGTGATCACGATGAACTCCGTCGGCGAAGGCGCCGACACCGCCGAGATCGCCGAACACGTCGGCGCCGCGATGGTCGGTACGTTCATCGGCATCTTCTTCTGCTACGGCGTGCTCGACCCGATCTCCGGCATGATGAAACAGCTGGTCAATTCGGAAGCGTCGACCATGGAAACCGTCAAGGTCGTGCTGTGCACCCACGTGGCCGGCAAGCCCCCGCTGCTGGCGATCGACGCGGGCCGCCGGCTGATCCAGCTGAACACCAAGCCCAGCTTCGCCCAGCTCGAAGCCTGGATCAACGCGATGGCCGACGGCGAGGATGCCGGCGCCAGGCGCAAGGCCTGATCCGGACCGGAGCGACCAGTGCAAGCAACCAAAAAAGGCGCCGACAAGCACGAAGCCACCATCGTCAAGCGTGGCGGCAGCAAGCATCACGACGACGAACACAGCGGCGCCTGGAAAGTGGCGTTCGCCGACTTCTGCATGGCGCTGATGGCGCTGTTCCTCGTGCTGTGGCTGATCGCCGCGCGCGATGCCCAGCAGGTCAAGACCATCGTGCGCGACAACACGGCCAGCGGCCTGCTCGAAGGCACCGGCGGCAAGCCCGAAATCAAGTCGAGCCCGGCCGGCAGTCTGATCGAACGCTTCCAGCTCCCGAAGAGCAATGGCGGCGCCGAAGGCCCCGCCGCCGGCGCCAGGGCGAACACGTCGACGACGCGCACGAAGTACGAATCGCCGTCCGAACTGGCGGCACTGGCGCACCAGCTGGAACAGATGAGCGTGGACGCCGGCCTCGCCTCGAATCTTGCCACCGTGATCACGCCCGATGGCCTGCGCGTGATGCTGCACGATACCGACCGCCAGGGCATGTTCGTGCGCGGCAGCCCGCTGCCGACCGCCCGCTTCGCCAAACTGTTGCGCGCAATGGCACCGCTGTTCGAAAAAATGGAAAATCAGATGCTGATCGTAGGCCACACGGACTCCGTGCAGTACACTAACGCCGGACCGACCAGCTATTCGAACTGGAGCCTGTCGGTCAACCGCGCGCTGGCTGCGCGCGCCGAACTGCTCGTCGGCGGCATGCGGGGAGAGACCATCCTGCAGCTGGTCGGCATGGCCGATCGCGCCCCGATCGACACGGCCCATCCGGATGCATCCGTGAACCGCCGCATCGAATTGCTGATCCTGACCGGCAAGCAGGCAGCAGGCATGAAGGCGATGTTCGGCACCCCGGCGGCCACCGACCCTCTGACCCAAGACGCGTCCACGTCCAGGACGGACGATCCGGCGCTCAAGGAACTGCGCAGCCAGATGGCAAAGAAACCATGACGATTCAATCGAAAACCCGAGGACCACGCATGAAGATCTCCAGCGCCTCCACCTCTTCCGTCTCGATCGCCCCGCAGGCGGGCGGCGCCGCCGCGCCGGCTGCGGCCCCTGTCGCCGCGCCCGCAGGCAACGATGCCCTCGAATCCGCCGTGCTGCAACCCGCGCAGAAAGCGCTCGGCACTCTGCCCGACTTCGACGCGGCCCGCGTGGCCGAACTGCGCGATGCGTTGGCCAAGGGCGAACTGCCGTTCGACGCGGGTCGCCTGGCCGGCCTGATCCAGCGTTTCCATGGCAGCGGCAACAAGGCTTGACCCCATGAGCCGCATGACCCGCGACCAGGCCGTTGCGCGCCTGCTGGACGGCATCGATGCCGACATCGAAGCAGGCGGCACGATCCGCGACCTGCTGGAAAGCCAGTTCCAGGCCGCCCTGCGCCACCGCGGCGGCGAACTCGCCGCGCTGGCCGAACGACTGACGCCCGAGCTGGATGCGATGGAACAGCGCCGCCAGCAGCGCGTGCAACTCGTGCGCGCCCTGCTGGGCCAGCAGGCGACGATGGACGACCTGTTCGRCAGCCTGCCGGACTCGCTGCGTACACGCGGCCAAACCGGCTGGGACCGCCTCGAAGCGCTGGTGCGCGACTGCAAGCAGGCGACGGTCCGCAACGGCAACCTGATGGCTGAACAATTTACGATCATGCAGCGCCTGCTGCACGGCGAAGACGATACCTATGCGCCACGCTGAATTCACGACGTCGATTCCAGCCCTCACCCCGACCTCCTCCACCGCGCCGACCGCGCCCTTGAGCAATGGCGGCGGCAAATTCGGCGGCATCTTCAACGAGGTGCGGGGCGAAGTCTCGGACTTCATCCAGAACGGCGGCGGCGGCTTCACGACCGCCGCCACGCTCAGCGCCGAAGGCCGCATGTGGGCCGCGCGCAGCCAGGGCGCCACGGCGGCCGTCGCTACGGCGGCCGCCGTCATGGGCGACGGCGCCGATGCCTCCCCCGACCAGCAGGCGTTCCTGGACAGTATCGCCCCGTGGGCCAAGGAGGCGGCCGACAAGCTGGGCGTGACGCCCGAGCTCGTTTCTGCGCATGCCGCGCTGGAATCCGGCTGGGGCCAGCGCCCGCTGCGCAATCCGGACGGCAGCTCGACCCATAACCTGTTCGGCATCAAGGCCGGTGCCAGCTGGCACGGCGGCGTGGCCGAATCCGCCACGACGGAATACGTGGGCGGCGCCGCCCTGAAGACGAGCGCGCGCTTTCGCGCCTATCCGGACCAGGCCAGCGCCTTCCGCGACTATGCGCAGATGCTGATCGACAATCCCCGCTTCCGCGGCGCGCTCGGCACCGGCAACGACGCCCAGGCATTCGCCGCCGGCCTCGCCAAGGGCGGCTACGCCACCGATCCCTCGTATGCGGCCAAGCTCACCCGCCTGGCGGGCAAACTGCAAGGCATCAGTGGCTGATCTCCATATCGACCGGCTCGACCGTACCCGGGCCGGCCACGCGCATGCGCACCACCTGGCCGCTGCCGGCGTTGCGCACGCGCACGAAGGCACCCTTGCCGCCCGCATCCAATGCCTCCCCGGCCATGCTC
>NZ_JBFUDR010000352.1:0-5726 GCF_056404615.1 Massilia sp. P2_C2
GGCCGCGCGCGCCCGCCCGACGCTCGACCGCGCCGGCCGCCGCCTGCTGCAGCCGGGCGGCGCCGCGCTCGACCTGTCGTCGGTGGCGAAAGGCTATGCGGTCGACCGTCTCGCGCTCTGCCTCGAAGGACGCGGCCTGCGGTACTACCTCGTCGAGGTGGGCGGAGAATTGCGCGGCGCCGGCCTGAAGCCGGATGGCCAGCCGTGGTGGGTCGACATCGAGGCCGTGCCGGATGGCGGGGCCGCTCCGCGGGCCGTAGTCGCGCTGCACGGCCTGGCCATCGCCACCTCGGGCGATTATCGCCAGTTCTTCGAACTCGAGCAGCGCCGCGTGTCGCACACGCTCGACCCGCGCACGGGCCGGCCTGCCTGCGGCGTCGCCGCCGTGACCGTGCTCGCGCCCACGTGCATGGCGGCCGACGCGCTGTCGACCGTCCTCAACGTCCTCGGTCCCGTCGACGGCCTCGCGTTCGCCGAGCGGCGCGCGCTGGCCGCCCGTTTCCTCGTGCGACGCGCGGGCAGGCTGGAGGAAGTCGTGTCGCCGGCGTGGGAAGCGCTGCTGCAATGACGGCCCTGTTGACCACCGAACCGCTGCGCCTCGGCGGCGCCCTGCTGCTGTCGGGCAGCTGGCTCGCGCTTTGTCTCAACATGTGGCGCGCGCACGGCAAGAAACAGCGCAGCGCGACCGCCGACGCGGCCGCCGCCGACTGGCTCGTCGTCCACGCGAGCCAGACGGGCGGCGCCGAATACCTCGCGCGGCGCAGCGCGGAACTGCTGGCGACGGGTGGACTGGCCGCGCGCGCCGTGTGCATGTCCGCGCTCGACCGCGAGCGGCTGTCCGCGTCTCCGCGCATCCTGTTCGTCGCCAGCACCTATGGCGAAGGCGATGCGCCCGACACGGCCGCGCGCTTCGCCGGCCGGCTGATGACGGCCGGCGTCGACCCGGGTTTAGATCTTTCTCGCCTGCATTACGCCGTACTCGCGCTGGGCGACAAATGTTATGCGAATTACTGCGGCTTCGGCCGCGCGCTCGATGCCTGGCTCGCGCAGCAGGGTGCGACGCGCCTGTTCGACCGCATCGACGTCGACCGCGGCGCTGCGCATGCGCTGGCCGAATGGCAGCATCACGTGGGCCGCCTCGCCGGCACGAGCGACGCGCCCGACTGGGACGCGCCGGCCTATGCCGAGTGGCGCATCGTGGCGCGCACGCTGGAAAATCCCGGCAGCGCGGGCGCGCCGCTGTACCGCATCGCGCTGCGCCCGGCCGCAGGCAGCCTGCCCGCGTGGGAAGCGGGCGACCTCGCGCAGGTCAGCCCGCCGGACGACCCGGACCATCCGCGCGAATATTCGATCGCGTCCGTGCCGGACGAAGGCCGGCTGGAACTGCTCGTGCGCCTGCAGCAACGGGAAGACGGCCGCCTGGGCGCCGCATCCGGCTGGCTGTGCGCCCAGGCGGACGAAGCGGACATCGTGCGCCTGCGCCTGCGCGCGCACGAGCGCTTCCGCCTCGGCGACAACGCGCGGCGGCCGCTGGTCGCCATCGGCAACGGCAGCGGCCTCGCGGGCCTGCGCGGCCTGCTGAAGACGCGCATCGGCGCGTGCCGGCACGACAACTGGCTGCTGTTCGGCGAACGCAACGCCGCCCACGACTTTTTGCTGCGCGCGGAACTGGAAACGTGGAGCAACAAAGGCCAACTGGCGCACCTGGACCTCGCGTTCTCGCGCGACCAGGCGCAGCGCCGCTATGTGCAGGACGTGCTGCGCGCACGGGCCGACCGCCTGCGCGAGTGGGTCGGGCGCGGCGCCGCCATCTATGTCTGCGGCAGCCTGCAGGGCATGGCGGGCGGCGTGCACGAGGCGCTGGCCGCGATCCTCGGCGCGCCGCAGCTGGACGCCCTCGCGGCGGAGGGGCGGTACCGGCGCGACGTCTATTAAACAACGGCCAACATGTCGCAAACCTCCGCGTGGGCTCGGGGAGCCCACCCTACGGCCCGGACAATCGTAGGGTGGGCACACCCCGTGCCCACCAACCGCTCAATGCCCCGCCTGCGCGACGGTCGTCGCGTCGATCTCCGGACCCCACGGATCGCGCAGGGCGACCGGCTTGCCGTCCGCCGCGAAATCCATGATCACGTCCTTGTCCCCGGCATAACGCGGCCACGCCGGCAGCCTGCCGCCGTTCGGATCGCCCTTCATCGCGAAGTTCACGAGGTAGGCGCTCATCGCGCGGCCCATCGCCACGTCCTTCTTCGTGACCTGGTCGCCATACTTGACGTCGACGGTCGCGAAGAAATACGGGATGTCGCTGGCGTGCTGCGCGCCCGGCCTGGCTATGCTGTCGGCCACGTACGAGAAGCGGTATGCGTACACGGGAACGCCGTGCACGGCGAGGCGCCCGGCCAGGCTGCGCGCGCCGGCCACCATGTAGCCGGTCTTGCCGCCGATGTCGGCACTCGTCGCGCCGATCATCACGGGCACCTTCGCAAAGCGGCCGGACACGAACGCGACGCCCGAATCCACGGCCACCCTGCCATCCGCGAACGGGCCGAAATACGTCGGCGGATCCTGCGGTGCGCGGCTGGCGAGGTTCATGCCGTCCACGACCTGGTCGGCCGGCAGCGCGCGCAGCTTGTCCAGCGCCTGCGGATCGTCGGCCGCGATGCCCTTGGCCGCCGCGAAATTCACCCCCACCTGCTCGACTTCCGCCAGCGCCGGATTGCGCGACGCGCCGTCGCCGCCGGACAGCACCACGGCCTTCGCGAACAGTCCCTGCGCCAGCGGCGATGTCAGCAACGCGTTGACGGACATGCCGCCGGCCGATTCGCCGATGATCGTCACGTTGGACGCATCGCCGCCGAACGCCGCCACATTGTGCCTGACCCACTGCAGCGCGGCCAGCTGGTCCATGAAGCCGTAGTTGCCGAGCGGTTCATCGGTACGGCGCGCCTGCCCCGTGAGCTGCGGATGGGCGAAGAAGCCGAACCGGCCCAGGCGGTAATTGAAGCTGACGAGGACGACGCCCTGCTGCGCCAGCGCGGCGCCCGCATAGGTCGGCGGCGACGACCCGCCGTTGACGAAGCCGCCGCCGTAGATCCACACGATCACGGGCAGTTTCTTGTTCGCCGGCGCTTTCACCGGACGCCAGACGTTCACATACAGGCAGTCCTCGGACGGCGGCGTGCCGAGCGGCGCGGCATCGCTGGGGAAAGGCAGTTGCATGCAGTCGTGGCCGTATTCCGTCGCCGCGCGCACGCCGGTCCATGCGGCGGCCGGCTGCGGCGCGCGCCAGCGCAGGTCGCCGACGGGCGGTGCGGCGAACGGGATGCCCTTCCAGCTGGCCACGCCGTCCGCGATGGCGCCCTGCACCTTGCCCTTGTCCGTCGCGACGACGGGGCCGCCGCCGGCACCGGCCGGGGCTGCGGCGCATAGCGATGATACCGCTAACATCACAGGGCACAGCACATGGCTCAGCGAACGTGGGCTCGGCATGAAGGTCTCCTTGGTTGGTATCGCAATAGCGCGGCTCGGAATGAGGAAAGCGCATACCGATGCTAATGAGAGGATGCCGGTTCGTCAATGGGAACGGCCGGGGAGACCTGGAAGACCTGCACGCGTCGATTGGGGTGGCGTACACCTACCGCTTCTGATCGAAACGTCAGCGTACGCGGTTCGTTGGCGTTACAGTTTGGTGGAATCGAACCCCACCCGCACCGCGCCCCAATGCCGGCCGCCGATCTCGAGCGGCATCGACAGGTCGTTGATCACCTCCCCCGTATCGCGCAGGTAGGTCTGGAACAGGAACGGCTTGCGGTTCGCCGCCAGCTTCGCGCCCA
The DNA here is from genome assembly GCF_056404615.1 of Massilia sp. P2_C2. Classification (NCBI taxonomy): domain Bacteria; kingdom Pseudomonadati; phylum Pseudomonadota; class Betaproteobacteria; order Burkholderiales; family Oxalobacteraceae; genus Massilia; species Massilia sp. P2_C2. The sequence continues at coordinate 3,834 of NZ_JBFUDR010000352.1, forward strand.
CCGGGTCGTCGAAGATGCGCTTGTTGCGGCAGAAGACCAGGTCGTGGTCGCGGCTTCCCTTCGGCGGCTGCGAGAACTTGCTGTTGTGCGTAGGCGCGTAGCCGCGGTTGTCGACGGCCAGCGCATACGCGCAGCCCGGCAGGTCTTTCAGCACGCGGTCGAACAAGGCCTGCAGGTCGCGCTCCACGGTACGGTCGTAGCCCGTCGTGAAACGCGGCGGGTCGGAGTTCGGGATCGGCTGGTACGCCTGGTCGAAGATGTCGACGCCGCGCGCCAGGTGTCCCCCGAGGCAGCGGCCGACGGCCTCGCGCAACTGCGTCGTCGCCTCGACCAGGCTGTCGAACGCCGTGCCGCCGGTACGGAATTCGGCCAGCACGCCCTGCATCTCCTCGGTCGTCGCGCGCACCTCGTCCACGCGGCGCGAGGCGTCGGCCATCGACTTGCCCGTCTCGGACGCATTCGTCGCCATGTCGCTGACCTGGCGGCCGATGGACTGGCTGATGCTGTCCAGCGACTGCATTGCCACCGCCATGTCGTTGACCGTGCCCGTCATGCGCTCGAAATCGGCGACGAAGGTCTTGAAGTGGCCGGCCGCCAGTCCAACCTCGCGCGCCGAGACGTTCACGCCTTGCAGGATATCCTGGGTGGCGCCGGTGGTCGATTCGACGAGCGTGAGCATCTCGCTGTTGACGCCCGCGATCTTGGTCGTCTCTTCGTTGACGRGTTGCGACAGCCGGCGCACCTCGGCCGCCACGACCGCGAAGCCGCGTCCGGCCGCGCCGGCGCGCGCCGCCTCGATCGCCGCGTTGATCGCCAGCAGGTTCGTCTGGTTGGCGATGCGCTGGATGATGCCGCCGAATTCGCTGATCGAGCGGGCATGATGGTCGAGCTGGCCGACCGTGCGCGCGAAGCCCTCCACTTTCTCCTCGATCACGCGCATGCGCCCTTCCAGGCGCGCCAGTTCGTCCATCGACGCGCGCGCCACCGTCAGGTTACGGTCCGCCGTGCCGGCGATGTCGTCCGTGCCGGCCTTGACGTTGGCCGACAGTGCCGTCACTTCCCGTGCCGACGCCGCCAGCTCGCGCGATGCGGCGTACTGCTGGCGCGCCTTGTCGAGCGACTGATCGACTTCCTTGCGCAGGCGCGCGGCATTGATCGCCGTGCGGATACTGCCGTCACGCGCCCCCAGCACGAGGCTGCGCACCCGTGCCGTCATGCCGGACCTTCCGGCCGGCGCGAACGCCGACGCCGAGGGCACCAGCGTCGCCTTCAACCAATTCAACATACTGCGTCTCCCGAGTGGCCGACTCTTTAGTTCGATGGCCGATTTTATTTGAGGAAAATATAGCTACTTTCTGGACACATGTCATCATTCGGCATAAAGCAACACTCTGTCCAGCCAAATAGGGTAAATGCAGAACAAAGAATCCATTAACGTCGCATTAATTTCACGTTTTCTAAATTACAATGTCCGAAAAGTATGGATGACCCACCGTCCGGCTCCCCCTGGTATGCCCTGTCCCCACTGCCCACCACCACCTTGAAATTCTCGATCGGCCATCGCCTGTTCGCGTCCGTCCTGCTGGCGATCATCGCCGTGGCCGCGGCCGCCGTGCTCCTGCTGCGCCAGAACGTGCTGGCCAGCTTCGGTGATTATGCCGTCGGCATCGAACTGGACCGCCTGGAAGAACTGTCGACCGCGCTCGCGCGCCAGTACCGCGTCCGGGGCAGCTGGGATTTCATTCCGGACGGCGGCCGCGAGGACTGGATCGCACGCGAGCTCGTGCGCCTGCAGCGAATGCGCGAGGATGGCGCGCCGGCCGGGCCCGCTGGGGCGGCACCCGCCGTCCCGCCGGCACCGCCCGCTCCCCCCGCACCGCCGGCGCCCCCGCT
>NZ_JBFUDR010000353.1:0-5705 GCF_056404615.1 Massilia sp. P2_C2
CACCGGCGGCAGCTGGGGCGGACGCGCCGGCGGGAACCGGGGCGGGAGCGGCCGCGATCGCGACGGGCGCATTCGCCTTCCAACCCTGGGCCGAAGCACGGGCGCGCCAGCGGGCCGTGATGGCGTCGATCGACGCGGCCAGCTGGGCCTTGTCCTTCGCGGCCTGGGCGTCGGCCGCCGCCTTCTTGGCGGCCGCGGCTTCCTGCTGGGCCGGCGTCGGCGGCGGCAGTGCGGCGTGGGCCGATGCGGCGGACAGCGCCAGTGCCAGTGCCAGTGCCAGTGCCGCGATCCTGTTCATGTGGTTCATGCTGTTCCCCTTCATCGGCCGGGTGCCGCCGAATGGCTTGGGTCACGGTTGACCGCGCCCGGCTGCGGCGCCTGCTCGGCCGGCGTCGGTGCGGCGGGTTTGCCGTGGTCGCCGGGCTGCGTTTGCGTCGTGCCCTGCGTGCCCGCGCCGCTGGGCGGCGTGGCGCCCTGGCTGGGGCCCTGGCCCGTCTCGCGCACGGAGCCGCCGGTCGCGGCGCCGCCTGTATTGCCACCGCTGCCGCCGGCGATGCCCGGCGTGCCGCCCGCATAGCCGGCGTCCGTCTTCGGCCCGCCATGCGCGGCCATCACCTGGCCGCTCGTGCCGCCGTCGGCCGTCACCATGCCGGGGAATTTCGTCTTGTGCTGGGCGCTGTCGCCATGCTGCCTGCAGCCGGCGACAGCCAGCAGTACCACCACTGCCATGATCGTCGTCGTCTTCATCGCCGGCTCCTCAATGCGCGGGCCGCGGCGGCAGCTTGCCGGACGGCGGTGGCGGCGGCGTGTGGTCGGGCGGCAGACGGTCGTCGAAGGTGCCCGGTGCCACGCCTGCCTTCACTTCGTCATACCACACGGCGTGATGGGCCTTCGCCCACGATTCGTCCACGGTCCCGTGGCGCATCGCCTCGTACGCGCCCGGCGTGCCCCAGGTGCCGATGTAGATGTGGCYCATCGCGGCCGCGATGTAGAACGTGGCGCCGGCAATATGCAGGTAGTTCGCGACCTGCATGACGTAACGCGTCTGGCCGAACGTCACGAAGTCCAGTATCAGGCCGCTGATCGACATCACGAGGCCCAGCAGGGTCACGCCCAGCCAGAACCAGGTTTTTTCGCCGGCGTTGAAGAAGCCGGCCGGGACGTGAGTATGCGACACGAGGCCGCCGCCCTGCTTCAGCCATTGCCAGTCGATACGGCGGAAGAAGTTCCTGTGCAGGAAGGTGAAGAACATCACCACCGAGCACACGATGAACAGCGGGCCCACGAAGTTGTGCAGGTATTTGAAGATGTAGGCGATGGCCGCGAACACGTCGTGGCCGACGAACGGCAGCAGGATCTTCTTGCCGAACATGATGACGAGGCCCGTCACGGCGAGGATGATGAAGCTGATCGCCGTCGCCCAGTGCACGCTGCGCTCCCAGCTCGTGAAGCGCTGGATGCGCCGGCCCGTGTCCGGTTCGTGCACGCGCGCGGGACCGACGGCGCGGTAGAAGAAGAAAAGCGCGACGAGCACGACGACCAGGATCGTGCCCATCGCCGTCGCGATCGGACCATTGCGCCACACGCGCCACTGGTTGCCGCCGCGCTGGACGATGACGGTGCCTTCCGTGCCGCCGTACTGGCCCAGGTAGTGACGGTCGACGTGCACGCGGCCGGACGCCTTCGCGCCCAGTCCCGGTTCAGGCGTGCGCGCATCCTTCTCGGCCTGCAGGATCGTCTGTTCCTCGGCATACGCGGGTTCGGCGCGGTTGTTCGGCACGCCCGCGTGGGCGGCGCCGGCCAGCCACAGCGACAGGAACGACATCAGGAACAACGCCAGGAGTGCCCGCAACGATGGAAGAGTGAATGACATGGTCGGCTCCTGCTACGGGTTGGCCCGGTTGTATTCGTTCTGGTTCATGTTGCGGTTGCTGATCGCGCCCCACCACGCGAGCTTGTCGTTGTGGAAGAACCGGTGCATGGGCCGGTCGTCCTTCTTCCCGGCGTACATGCCGTGCACCCAGTTCGGATGCTGGTCGACCTCGAGGCAGCCCGCCAGCAGCGCCAGCGGCAGGCAGAGGATGAGGATGCGCTTCATGTCGGCAGCCTCCCCTCGTCGTTCTGCGAATCCTTCAGGTTCTGGTTCGCGCGCGGACCGTCGCCGGTGGCCTTGATGTCGCCGCCGCGTTTCGGCTTGCCGTAGGCGATCTTCCAGCCCCACAGCTCCGGGCCATAACCGCGCGTCTCGACGCGCTGGCGGTAGATGTCCGCGATGACGGTCGCGTCGCCGCCGATCAGTGCCTTCGTGCCGCACATCTCCGCGCACGCCGGCAGCTTGCCCTCGGCGATGCGGTTACGGCCATACTTCTTGAACTCGGCCTCGGACGTATCGGGCTCCGGGCCGCCCGCGCAGAACGTGCACTTGTCCATCTTGCCGCGGTGGTTGAACAGGCCGGTGGACGGGAATTGCGGCGCGCCGAACGGGCACGCGTAATAACAGTAGCCGCAGCCGATGCACTGGTCCTTGTCGTGCAGGACGATGCCGTCTTCCGTGTGGTAGATGCAGTTGACGGGGCAGACGGCCAGGCATGGCGCGTCGCTGCAATGCATGCAGGCGACGGAGATCGAACGCTCGCCCGGCACGCCGTCGTTGATGGTGACGACGCGGCGGCGGTTCACGCCCCACGGGGTCTCGTTCTCGTTCTTGCAGGCGGTCACGCAGCCATTGCAGTCGATGCAGCGCTCCGTGTCGCATATGAACTTCATCCGGGCCATCTCGTTCTCCTTCCGTAGGGTGGGCACCCCTGTGCCCACGCGTAATGCCAACATACCGCGAACGTCACGCGTGGGCACGGGGTGCCCACCCTACGCGCGCACCAGCCGGCACAGCGACACTTTGGTTTCCTGCATCATCGTCACGGCGTCGTAGCCATAGGTCCAGGCGGTGTTCACGGCCTCGCCGCGCACGGTCGGCGCCCCACCCTCCGGATAATGCTTTGCCAGGTCCTCGCCCATCCACCAGCCGCCGAAGTGGAACGGCATCCACACGAGGCCCTCGGGCACGCGCGGCGTCACCATCGCCATCAGTTTCAGCCGGGCGCCGGTCGGCGTCTCGACCCACATGAACTCACCCAGCTTCACGCCGATCTGCGCCGCGTCTTTCGGGTTCACTTCGCAGAACATGTTCTGCTGCAGTTCCGCAAGCCACGGATTCGAGCGCGTCTCGTCGCCGCCGCCTTCGAATTCGACGAGGCGGCCCGACGTCATGATCAGGGGGTAGTCCTTCGAGAAGTCGACCTGCTGCACCGACTTGTACAACGTGGGCAGGCGCCAGAACGCGGCCTTGTCGTCATACGTCGGATATGTCGCGACGAGGTCGCGGCGCGGGGTGACGAGCGGCTCGCGGTGCACCGGCACCGGGTCGGGAAAGTTCCACACATTGCAGCGGGCGCGCGCGTTGCCGAACGGTGCGCAGCCGTGGGAAATCACGACGCGGATGATCCCGCCCGACAGGTCCGTCTTCCAGTTCTTGCCCTCGGCCAGCGCCTGCTCTTCCGGCGTCAGCTCGGCCCACCAGCCCAGCTTCTTCAAGAACACGTGGTCGAATTCCGGATAGCCGGTGTCGATCTCGCTGTCCTTCGTAAACGAGCCATCCGCCGCCAGCAGCGATTCGCCGTTGTGCTCCACGCCCCAGTTGGCGCGGAACGGCAGGCCGCCCTCGGCCACCGGCTTGTGCAGGTCGTACAGGATCGGCGTGCCGGGATGCTTTATCTCCGGCGTACCCCAGCACGGCCACGGCAGGCCGTAATAATCGCCCTTGCACGGCCCGGTCTCGGCGCGCATCGTCGTCGGGTTGAAGTCGCGCTTGTGCTCCATGTGCAGCTTCAGGCGCTCGGGCGAGCAGCCCGTGTAGCCGATGGTCCAGCAGGAGCGGTTGATTTCGCGGAGGATGTCCTCGATCACGGGCTCGTTGTTGACGAGCTTGATGTTCTTGACGAGCTGGTCGCCGAAGCCCAGCTTGCGTGCGAACAGGTACATGATCTCGTGGTCCGTCTTGCACTCGAACAGCGGCTGGATCACGCGCTCGCGCCATTGAATGGAGCGGTTGGATGCCGTCACCGAGCCCTGCGTCTCGAACTGCGACGCGGCCGGCAACAGGTAGACGCCGTCCGGGCGCCCGTGCATCGCGGCCGTCATGCTCGGGTAAGGATCGATCACGACCATGAAGTCCAGCTTCTGCATGGCGGCCTTCATGTCCGGCAACCGGGTCTGGCTGTTCGGCGCGTGGCCCCAGTAGAACACGGCGCGCAGGTTGACGGGCTGGTCGACGTACTGGTTATCCTCGAGCACGGCGTCGAACCAGCGCGACACCGTGATGCCCGGCTTTTCCATCAACTCCTTCGAGCCGAAGCGCGACTTGATCCAGTCGTAGTCGACGCCCCACGCGGCGGCGAAGTGCTTCCACGCGCCTTCCGCGATGCCGTAGTAGCCGGGCAGCGATTCGCCGTTCGGGCCGACGTCCGTCGCACCCTGCACGTTGTCGTGGCCGCGGTAGATGTTGGCACCGCCGCCCTGCACGCCGATATTCCCCAGCGCCAGCTGCAGGATCGACAGCGCGCGCACGTTCGCCGTCCCGACGTGGTGCTGGGTGATGCCCATGCACCAGACGACGGACGATGGCCGGTTCGTCGCCAGCATCTCGGCCGCCATGCGCACCGAGGCTTCCGGCACGCCCGTCACGTCGCTGACCTTGTCCGGCGTCCACTTGGCCACTTCCTTGCGCACGTCGTCCATGCCATAGGTGCGCGCGGCGATGAATGCCTTGTCTTCCCAGCCGTTGTTGAAGATGTGCCACAGCATGCCCCACACGAACGCGATGTCGGTGCCGGGCCGGATGCGCACGTAGTGGTGGGCAAAGCGCGCCGTGCGGGTGAAGCGCGGATCGACGACGATCATCTTCGCGCCCAATTCCTTCGCGTGCAGGAAGTGCAGCATCGAGATCGGGTGCGCCTCGGCCGGGTTGGAACCGATGAACAGCACGGCCTTGCTGTAGTGAAGGTCGTTGAACGAGTTCGTCATCGCGCCATACCCGTAGGTCTGGGCGACGCCGGCCACCGTCGTCGAGTGGCAGATGCGGGCCTGGTGGTCGCAGTTGTTACTGCCCCACATCGACACCCATTTACGCAGCAGGTAGGACTGTTCGTTGTTGTGCTTCGAGCTGCCGATCACCATCAGCGCGTCCGGCCCGGACTGCGCGCGCAGTTTCAGCAGGCGATCGCCGATCTCGTTGATGGCCTGGTCCCAGGAGATGCGCTCGTACTTGCCGTTCACCAGCTTCATCGGATAGCGCAGGCGGTGCTCGCCATAGCCGTGCTCGCGCACCGACGCGCCCTTGGCACAGTGCGCCCCCATGTTGAGCGGGGAATCGAACGCGGCTTCCTGGCGGATCCACACGCCGTTGCTGACCACCGCCTCCACCGAGCAGCCCACCGAACAGTGGCTGCACACCGTGTGCTTGACCTCCGTGTTCGGGCGCGACGGCACGGGGTCCGCCGCCGTCGCGGGCTGGATCACGTTCAGCGGCAGGTGGCGCGCAAGGGCACCGGCGCCGGCCGTCACGCCCGCCCCGACGAGGAAGCGGCGCCGTTTGAGTCCGCTGTCGCGTGACGTCTTCACCAGGGTCATGACAGTCTCCTCCCGAATGG
>NZ_JBFUDR010000354.1:0-5683 GCF_056404615.1 Massilia sp. P2_C2
ATCCTGGACTGCGGCTGCGTACTCGGCCTGGCCGACCGGCACGACACGCACGCCTGGCTCGGGATCCCTTATGCCCGGCCGCCCGTGGGCGACCTGCGCTGGAAAGCGCCGCGCCCGCCCCTGCCCTGGAACGGCATCCGGCACGCGCTCGAGTTCGGGCCGCCCGCGTGCCAGCCGGCCGGCATCACCATCGACGCACCTGCAAGCGAATGGGGCCGGCCGGCCGGTTCGGAAGACTGCCTGACGCTGAACGTCTTCGCGCCGCGCTTCAGTCCGGCACGGGTGCCGCATGGCGCCGGGCGCCTGCCGGTCATGGTATGGATTCACGGCGGCGCGAACACCTGCGGCACCTCGGCCACCTACGGCATGGTGCGCAACCTCGCCGGACATGATCAGGTCATCGTGGTCTCGGTGAACTATCGGCTCGGCATACTCGGCTGGTTCAGCCTGGCGGAACTGGCTGCGGACGGCGACACGCCGGAAGATCGTTCCGGCAATTTCGGCACGCTCGACCTGATCGCCGCCCTGAAGTGGGTGAAGCGCAACATCGCGGCCTTCGGCGGCGACCCGGACAACGTCACGATCTGGGGTGAATCGGCCGGCGGATGGAACGTCTATTCGTTGCTCGCCAGTCCGCTCGCCAAGGGCCTGTTCCACAAGGCGATCGCACAATCGCCGCTCACGACCACGAACACGCTGGCGCAGGCGCGTCACTACGTCGACGATGCCGAACCCGGACACGAATACAGTTCGCGCGAACTGCTCTGCCGCTGGCTGGTACGCGACGGCAAGGCGCGCGATCGCGCAGACGCCAAAGCCGTCATCGCCCGCATGGCACCACGCGCGCTTGCCGCTTATGTGCGCGGCAAGACGCCAGCCGAGCTGCTGTCGGCCATCACGCCCGGCGCGCTCGGCTTCTATCCCGCCCCGCTCCTGCTGCGCGACGGTACGGTCCTGCCGGACGCCCCGCTGCTCGACCTGTTCGCGGACCGCAAGCGCTACCACGCCGTGCCCCTCATCGTCGGCGCCAACCGCGACGAATACAAGCTGTTCCTCTCGCAGAATCCCGCCTACGTGAAGCTGCTGTTCGGCAAGATTCCCATCATCCGCGACGTCGAGCGCTACAACCGCGATGCGGCCTACCTGTCCACGCTGTGGAAGGCCGCCTGCGTCGATGCCGTGGCCGCCAGCATGGTTGCATCCGGCCATCCCGCCGTCTGGGTCTATCGCTTCGACTGGGACGAGCAGCCGCCGGTGCCCGTGATCCGGCCACGCGTCCTGCTGGGTGCCTCGCATGTGCTCGAAATGAGCTTCGTGTTCCGCGACCTGGAAGGCGAGTTCGACCCGTTCCGCAGCAACACCCGGAAGAACCTGCCGGGGCGTCGCGAAGTGTCGGACGCCATGGCGGACTATTGGACACAGTTCGCGCGCAACGGCGCCCCGGGACGCGGGACCCGGTATGCCGCGCCGGACTGGAAGCCCTGGACACCGGAGGATGGCGCCCCGAAATCGATGGTCTTCGATACCTCGGCCGATGGCGGGACACGCATGATCGGGCACGCCACGGATACCGATGAACTGGCGAACCGCCTGGCCGCCGATCCCGCGTTCGACGGCGATCCGGACAGCCGGTGTGCGCTGTGCGTGCGCATGTTCGTGCATTCGGTATTCGGGGAAAGCGCCACTGCGGCGCGGCGTGCCGGCTGTTGCGGCGCGGCAATCGGCCAACCGGGACCGGCTCACTGGCCGTAACGGCCTTCAACACCGATGTCGACCAAAACCACCCGCCAGCGCGTCCCCCGTGTTGCCGTTCCGGACGAAGCGCCGCTCGACCAGGGCATGCTGCTCGAACTGGTCGGCTACAACTGTCGCCGCGCCTTTCTCAACATCGCGGCGCTGTTCAGCCAGCGCATGGAAAAATATGCCCTGCGTCCGGTGGATTACACGACCCTCACGCTGGTCAACACCAACCCCGGCATCACCCCGAAGAGGCTGGCGCAGGCGATCAACGTCGCGCCGCCGAACCTCGGCCCCTTGCTCGAACGGCTGGAAGCGCGCGGCCTGCTGGAGCGCCGGCCCAATCCGTCCGACAAGCGTTCGCAGGTACTGGTATTGACCGACGAGGGCCGTGCGCTCTGCGCCAGGGCCGACAAGACGGCCGATCAGCTCGAACACGAGGCGACCTCCATGCTGACCCGGGAGGAGCGCGCCGAACTGTTACGCCTGCTGCAAAAAATCTTCCTCTGACCTCCGGTCGACAACCGCTGCGCCTGCCCGCGACCGGCTTGCCGCCGGTTCGCAGGCGGTTCGCCGGCCGGTCAGGTCGTCGTGCGCATCGCGCCTGCGCCGGCCCGGATGGCGAGGCCGGCCCGGTCGGCGTACAGGTCGTCGACCAGCGCGGCGCGCCGGGCCAGCACGGCCGCCTGGTTGATGGAGCCCTTGTCCGTCAGCTCGCGGTGGTCGATCGACGGCGGCTCGACCAGCGGCAGCAGGCGCTCGACCCGGTTCGACGAACCGCTCGCCGTCGCGTTCAGGTCCGTCAGCAGCCGCGCGAACATGGCGCGCACGGGCGGACTGGCCAGCACCTGCGCCGCATCCGCGTSCGCCGGCAGGTCGGCCAGCGCGCGGCAATGCTCCATGCGCGGGAATACGAGCAGCGCGATCGTCTCGCGGTTCAGGCCCGCGACGACGGCATCCATCACGTAAGGCGCGCCCAGGCTGATGACGCGGGCGCGCAGCGGGCCGACGCTGACGAAGGTCCCGGACGACAGCTTGAAATCCTCGGCGATGCGGCCGTCGAACACGAAGCCCAGTTCCGGCCGCGCCGCGTCGTAGAAGCGCAGCGCGTCGCCCGTGCGGTAATAACCCTCGTCGTCGAATGCCTCGGCCGTCAGGTGCGGCGCGCGCCAGTAGCCGGGCATGACGTGCGGACCGGCGAAGCGCGCCTCGAACTTGTCGTCGACGGGGACGAGCTTCGCGCGGCAGCCCGGCGCCGGCACGCCGACATAGCCCGCGCGCACGACATCGCCCGTGCCGAACGTGCACGACGGCGACGTCTCCGTCATGCCCAGGCCCGTCATGATGCGGATCGACTCGCCGCAGTGCGCGCGGGCGACGGCGTCGAGCCGGTCCCACGCGGCCTGCGACAGGCCCGCGCCCGCGCACAGGAACAGTTTGACGCGCGAAAAGAACGTCGTGCGCAGGTCGGCGTCCTGTTCCAGCGCATCGGTCAGCATCTCGAAGCCCTTCGGCACGTTGAAGTAGACGGTCGGTGCGATCTCGCGCATGTTGGCGAGCGTCTGGCCGAATTCCCTCGGCGTCGGCTTGCCGTCGTCCAGGTACAAGGTGCCGCCGTTGTACAGCACGATGCCCACGTTGTGGCTGCCGCCGAAGCAGTGGTTCCAGGGGAGCCAGTCGACGAGCACCGGCGGCGCCTCCGCAAGGAACGCGAAGGTCTGCAGCAGCATCTGCTGGTTGCTGACCAACATGCCGTGCGTCGTGACCACGGCCTTCGGCCTCTTCGTCGAGCCGGACGTGAACAGGAATTTCAGGATCGTGTCCRATCCTACGGCGTCATGGGCCGCGTCGATGTCGCGCACGGCGGTGTCCAGCAGGCTCCCGAACCGCGTTGCGGCGCGTCCCGGGTAGTCGCCGGCGCCGAGGATCAGTTCCACGCCAGGCGGCAGCACGGCGTCCAGCGCCGGCGTGTACGGASCGCCGTCCGCCACGTACAAGGCGCCCGGCGTCAGCTGGTCGATCAGGTCGCGCAGCTTGCCGAAGTCCGTCGCGACGAGCGAGTACGCGGGCGAGATCGGGGCATACGGGATGCCGGCATACGCGGCACCCAGCGCCAGCTGGAAGTGTTCCAGGTCGTTCCCCGACAGGATCGCGAGCGGCCGCTCCGCCGACAGGCCGCGGTCGCGCAACGCCTGGCCGATGTGGCGCGCGCGGCGCAGCATGTCGGCATAGCCGATGCGAATCCAGCCGCCGTCCGGGCCGCGCCGGGCGACGAGCGTACGCTCCGGGTGCGCGGCCGCCCCGCTGGCGAGACGGTCGGTCCAGCGCCGGGGCACCGGTCCGAGCGGCGTTACGGCGTCCACATGCCACACGTCGCCGTCGCGCCAGGCGCGGATCTCCGGATGACCGAGGAGGACGGGACGGCGCCTCCCCTCCGGTTGCAGGTCATGCATGCCGGTCTCCTCAGATCGGATAATGGCGCGGACCGGTCTGCACGGTGATCCAGCGCAGGTCCGTGAAYTCGGCAATCGCCGCCTTGCCGCCGAAGCGTCCGTAGCCGCTGCCCTTGACGCCGCCGAACGGCATCTGGGCTTCGTCGTGCACGGTCGGGCCGTTGATGTGGCAGATGCCCGATTCGATGCGCTGGGCGACGGCCATGGCGCGGCCGACRTCGCGCGAGAACACGGCCGACGACAGGCCGTATTCGCTGTCGTTGGCAAGGCGGATGGCTTCCTCGTCCGTGTCGAAGCGCAGCACGGAGACGATGGGGCCGAACGACTCCTCCTGGTAGACGCGCATGTCCGGCGTGACGCCGTCCACGATGGCGGGTTGCAGCACATTGCCTTCCAGGCCGCCGGTCTGGATGACGGTGGCACCGCGCTCGCGCGCATCCTGCAGCATGGCGGCCACGCGGCCGGCGGCAGCGGGGGCTATCATGCCGGCCAGCGGCGCATCGGCCGGCGCGGCGCGCAGGGTGGCCGTCTTCGCGGCCAGCCGGTCGATGAACGCGGACGCGATCCTGCGGTCGACGATGATGCGGTCGGCCGACATGCAGATCTGGCCCTGGTTGAAGAAGGCGGAGAACGCGGCGGCGTCGACGGCCGCGTCGAGATCGGCGTCGTCCAGTACGACGATGGGATTCTTGCCGCCCAGTTCCAGCAGCACGGGCTTCAGGTGCTCGGCGGCCAGCTTCGCGATGATGCGGCCCACGCGCGTGGAACCCGTGAAGTTGAYGCGCCGGACCGCCGGGTGCGCGACGAGGCGCTCGACGACCTGCGGCGCATCGTCCGGCGCATTCGAGATGAAATTGACGACACCGGGCGGAAACCCGGCGTCGACGAAGGCCTGCGCGATCAGGCGATGCACGGCCGGGCACARTTCGGACGCCTTCAGCACCACGGTATTGCCGCAGGCGAGCGGCATGGCGACGGCACGCGTGCCGAGGATGACGGGCGCATTCCACGGCGCGATGCCGACCACGACGCCGCAGGCCTGGCGCACGCCCAGCGCGAGCGAACCCGGTACGTCGGACGGGATCACCTCGCCGGCGATCTGCGTGGTCATGGAGGCCGCTTCGCGCAGCATGTTGGCGGCGAGCGTCACGTTGAACTGGTACCAGACGGGCGCGCCGCCCGCTTCCCGGACGGCGGCGTCGACGATGCGCGGGCGCAGGGCTTCCAGTGCGTCGGCCGCGCCCAGCAGCAGGGTGCGGCGCGCGCCGGGCGCCATGGCGGACCAGGCGGGAAACGCGTCGCGCGCGGCGCCGACGGCGGCGTCGACATCGTCGAGGGTGGCGGCGGCGGCGAGTGTGGCGACGGCGCCGGTGGCCGGAGCAACGCCGCCAGTGGCGGGGTTGCACCGCTCGAACACTGCGCCATTGGATGCCGGGCGGGCCTGCCCGGCGATCAGCAGATCGGTTTCGTACATCAGAGGTCTCCTTGTTGGC